>CAIMDR010000640.1 GCA_903839795.1 uncultured Methylococcaceae bacterium
GATTCAGACATGCATGAAGAATTTTAATCAGATTAGTTGCAGGGTAAGAGACAGCGGCTCAGGTATTGATGAAGCTCTAAAAGAGAAAATATGGTCACCTTTTTTTACTACAAAACCAACGGGAATGGGCATGGGATTATCAATTAGTCGCTCCATTATTGAAGCCCATCAGGGCATTTTTAATTTCAACAGCTCACCAGAAGAAGGGACTACTTTTTATGTTACCTTACCGATTAAGAGAAAAATAAAATGAACAGTGATAAATCAGAGGCTTTGGTCTATTTGGTTGATGATGAATTTTCGGTGCGTGATTCGCTGGCACTCATGATTGAATCAACAGGACATAAAGTCAAAAGTTTTGCCTCTGCCGAGGCTTTTTTAGAGTGCTATGACCCTACGCAGCCGGGATGCCTGCTACTGGATGTCAGAATGCCGGCTATGAGCGGACTTGAACTTCAGGAAGAACTAGTAACCAGAGCTATTTCCATCCCTATTATATTTATAAGTGGTCATGCCAGAATACCCGATTCGGCAAAAGCATTTAGAGCAGGTGCAGTGGATTTTTTGGAAAAACCCTTTGATAATGAAGTGCTATTGGAGCGCGTTTCGGAAGCTATAAAAAAAGATATTGCTGATAGAGAACAACTCGCAGCACAGCTTAAAATACAAAACCGCCTGGATTATTTAACAGTGCGGGAGCAAGAAGTGTTATCACTGATTCTCAAAGGGCATGCCAATAAAGACATGGCGAGAATGTTGGATATCAGCAATCGTACCATAGAAGCGCATAGGGCTCGAATCATGGAAAAAATGCAGGCAGAAAGTCTAGCTGATTTGATGTTGATGGCAACGCATTATGATTTAAATGAAACTTTGAATTAAATTTTTTTCAGAGTCTACACGGATTTTTTCAAGTAACAGGGTATTTTACCCTTGCAATGTATTCTCCCGCCTTTAGATTAGCCCGCTGCAAGCTATACTCATACTTTTTTGAAGCATAATGTGAGTGTGGTTTTCCGGATGAACTACGAAAAAATTTACTCCGACTAGGTATTTATACGTATTGTCTACGTCCTCTTTTTATTTATACAATATACTCAGAATATTTATTTGCACATTCGGTTGCCTACTTAAAGCATGATAATAGACGGGATTTAATGCTTCACCTTGAGCGTAACGGAAGAACTCACTATAAACGGTTTAGTTGATTCTATAACTTTTTAATAAAACTGTCATAAAAGATAAATTCAATATAAGCGATATATTGCTTTTTGTGTGTGGTATTATTAAGTTGTTTTAAGCGGGTAACCGCACTTTCTAATGATGGGAGGGGGAATGAAAACTGAAGATAAATTATTATACGATACGGATAACCTTGAAATTGATTTGGATGAATTTCGAGAATTGGTTGCAAAAAATGCTTATTACAGGGCTGAAAGAAGAGGTTTTGAGGATGGTTATGAGCTTGAAGATTGGCTTGAAGCTGAGCAGGAAGTAAGTAAGCAATCAAAGTAATTATTGATATTGCTGCTAAGTCTAAGTGGTATTAAATAATTCGTAATAATTTTTAATATTCAAACAGGAAATAATTAAAGCAGTCTGAAATAAAACCCAAAGCTGTTTATATGTAGTTATAAACAATTACTTTACCTAGTACAACAAATCGGAAGTTAGCGACCAATTATTTAAACTATTTTTTAATGAAAAATTCGTTATATTTATTTTTAGTTCACGAACACCTAGTTCTTTGTACTGGATATTGATATAAAACTTCAAGTATATATTTACTAATAAAAACCTTCAGAAAATAGTTATCTTTTTAGCAATAACTGTTAATGGCTTTACCATAAACGGTTATTTACACTAAGTGTAAAAGCTAAGAGTAGATAAGCTAATTCACTATCCCAATCATGGTATTCAAAATGAAACGTAACAAAATAATTGATATTGGCAGACACAAAAGATTGCAGCAGCATAAACAATGCATCGCCTATCATGAAGCAGGGCATGCCGCTGCCATTTATTTAAATAATAAATCCAGAAATTTGCCGCCTATTTTTTTTCAAATAATATTTAAGGAAATGAGCGACGTATCAGTTCATGACGAATTAATTTATGAGGCAACGCATGATGACAGTGTTGCAAGAGTTGAAGGCGGACGTTTAATTGAAACGCTGCCGTATACGGTAGATGGTCTGGCGCATAAATTAATGGATCACAATGAGGCGATGGTGCCTTTGGTAAGGGATTACATTATTGCTTTTGAAGCAGATATTATCAATTTACTGATTGGGCCATTAACTGAGGCTAAATTTGTTTATAACAGGGATGATGAGTTATTTAATCAGCAACTGGTTAATTTAAATTCACTGGAAAATTATGGCGGAGGTTCTGATCTTGCACTGGCTCGTGAATATATAGAAAGTTTTTCTGAAAGCAAAGAGCTGCAAGATAAAAAACTGGATGAGTTATTTGCTGTTGCCTGTGAGTTTGTCAGTGATTATTCAAACTGGAAGGCAATTACCAAGCTTGCCAACTATATACTCGAAAGCAACAAGAATATTATTAGCTGCGAAGAGGTTGTGTCGGTCGTTCAATCGTAAATGGTTGGTTTTTTTTAGTCAAAACATTAATAACGGGTATCGGGATAAGTACAATGGATAAGCCACAAAACACGATAGCTCAGTATGTCGTAACGTTATTGAGCTCTATCTATGTTTACCTGAAAAACTTATTGACTTCAGTATTAGGCTCACTCTTTAAGCAGGATCCTGATCTTGAACTTAATAAGCCCTTAGATAGTAACCCGAACGGTTTAAAGCAAAAAAGGTTTATCTACTTCGCGCTGTTTTTATTCGTGATACTGTATTTGCTAAGCAGCGTTAATGAGGCTCAGCGTGATGAAATATCCTACAGCCAATTTCTGAGTCTGGTTCAGGACGGCAAGATTGATAAGGCGGTAGTGACAGAGCGTATTATTACCGGTGTTCTTAAATCTGACGATCCGAATGAGTCAGGCAAGCATTTTGTCACGGTGCCTTTATGGCAGAATGATCTGGCTCAAATGTTGGCGAAGAATAAGGTGGACTTTGTTGTTAGAAGCGGTGAAAACTGGCTGGCCAATCTGTTTTTTAACTGGATTATTCCGGTGTTTATCTTTGTGCTTATCTGGGCGTGGGTGATGCGTCGAGCAACTGCCGGTGCGCAATCTTTTCTTAATTTAGGCAATAAAGTCCGCATCCATCAGGATACCCAAACCAATGTTACCTTTGCTGATGTAGCGGGTGCTGATAGTGCCAAACAGGAGCTGAAAGAGTCCATTGATTTTTTAAAAGCGCCCGAAAAAATACAGCGCTTGGGCGGGCGTATGCCCAAAGGCGTATTGCTGGTCGGCCCACCGGGTACCGGAAAAACCTTGCTGGCCCGTGCGGTTTCCGGTGAAGCTAAGGTGCCGTTCTTTAATATCAGTGGTTCCGAATTTATAGAGTTGTTTGTGGGTGTCGGTGCTGCCCGCGTTCGCGAGTTATTTGAACAGGCACGCAGCAAAGCGCCTTGCATCATCTTTATTGATGAACTGGATGCTATCGGTCGCTCTCGTGGTGGCCCCGTGGTCATGGGTGGACACGATGAACGGGAACAAACATTAAACCAGTTGCTGACTGAAATGGACGGCTTTGACACCTCGGTTGGCGTGGTGGTTATGGCTGCGACTAATCGCCCCGAAGTGCTGGATAAAGCACTGTTACGCTCTGGTCGCTTCGATCGGCAGATTGTCGTGGATAAACCGGACTTACAGGATCGTATCGAAATACTCAAGTTGCATACCAAAGCCATGACCTTGGCTGAAAATATTGATATTTCAGTTGTTGCAAAACGCACGCCGGGCTTGGTGGGTGCTGATTTGGCCAATATAGCCAACGAAGCAGCGATTATGGCGATACGGGTTGACCATGACAAAGTTGAAATGGAAGATTTTGAAGCCGCTATTGATCGCATACTCGCCGGGCCGGAAAAGAAAAATCGCGTCTTAAATCCGGATGAAAAACGCCGTGTCGCTTACCACGAGGCAGGGCACGCACTGGTTGCGGAGCATGTGCCCACAGGACAGCCGGTGCATAAAATTTCTATTATTCCCAGGGGCGTTTCAGCGCTGGGTTTTACCTTACAATTACCGGTAGAAGAAAAGTTTCTGTTAACAGAGCCTGAGCTAAAAGATCAAATAGCGATTTTACTGGGTGGGCGTATGGCGGAAGAAATTGTGTTGGGCAGTCTCTCAACCGGTGCCCAGAATGATCTTGAAAAAGCCAGTGACATTGTCCGCAACATGGTTTGCAGCCTGGGCATGAGTAAAAAACTGGGGCCGTTGACTTATGGCAAGCGCCAGCAACTTCAGTTTTTGGACGCTGAAATCTCTGAATATCGCAATTACAGCGATGAAACCGCACGCATTATTGATACAGAAATAATGGAACTGGTTGGGGAGGGCGAAATACGCGCCCGAGAAATTATCACCGCAAACCGTGTGATATTGGAAAAGCTGGCCAACTTATTACAGGAAAAAGAGGTGATTAACAGAGAGGAAATGATCACCTTGTTTGAGAGTCAGTAAAATCCAACTTCGCCTTAAGATGCCCGTCATTTAGTAACGGTTAAGCTGTTAAAAATAGCACGCGGATGACACGGATTTAACTGATGAACACGGATAAGGGGCGTTTTTAATCTTTTGTCTATATTACTTGTTAGGCACTTTAGACTTTTTTTGACTAAAAATCAAATCCGTTGAAAGCCCTATAATCCGTGTCATCCGCGTTCCATGATTGAAGTCAATATCGACTGGGTAATCAATTTTTTTACAAAGAAAGTCAGGCAGTTATTAAGTAAGATGCACTTAATTAACAACTACTGTTCGAGGTGTCAGCTATTTTTACCGTATACTATTGCTTTGTAACTCATTTTAAAAATCAGCATTATCCGTTGATATTGGCTGAATTTTTTTACCAGAGGTTTTGTAATGTCTTTCGCTCAACTCGGTTTAACCGAGGAACTCCTTAAAGCCGTAGCCGATCAGGGCTATATAACTCCTACACCGATACAACAAAAAGCCATTCCCTTGATCCTTCAAGGCAAGGATATATTGGCTGGCGCACAAACGGGTACCGGAAAAACCGCCAGCTTTACGTTGCCTTTATTGCAACGACTGGCTGAAAATCATGACCCACATCAAAAACCGCACGTTGTCCGCGCCCTTATTTTAGTCCCCACCCGTGAATTGGCAGCCCAAGTCTATGAAAGCGTCAAAACTTACGGAGCACATTTACCCTTGCATGTGGAAGCAGTCGTGGGTGGTGCCAGTATTGGCATACAGACCCGTCAATTAAGACGCGGTTGCGATATCGTGGTAGCAACGCCCGGACGGTTGATTGACCATGTGCTGAAGCGCAATGTCAATCTGTCTCATGTGGAAATGCTGGTGCTGGATGAAGCAGATCGTATGCTTGATATGGGTTTTATGCCTGATATTAAGCAAATTATGGCGTTAATTCCCAAGAAACGACAAAGTCTGTTATTTTCTGCTACCGTACCTAATGCCATAAAATCACTGGCCGCACAGTTATTGAACAATCCTGTTGAAGTGGAAGTTGCCAAGCAAAATGCCACCGCAGAAAATGTTACCGAGCGTGTTTATGGCATCGACCGCGAGCATAAACGCGCCTTACTGTCGTACCTGATTGGCAGCAATAACTGGAAACAGGTTCTGGTCTTTGTGCGCACCAAGCATGGCGCTGATCGACTGGAAAAACAGTTGATTGAAGACGGTATCCGCACGGCGGCGTTGCATGGCGATAAAACCCAAGGTGCACGCAACAAAGCACTGGAATATTTTAAAACAGGCAAGGTATCGGTGTTGGTTGCAACCGACATTGCGGCACGCGGGTTGGATATTGATGATTTGCCGCATGTGGTTAATTTTGATTTGCCGCAAGTTCCCGAAGATTATATACACCGCATTGGTCGTACCGGCCGCGCCGGTTCAAGTGGAGAAGCCTTGTCACTGGTTTGTCCTGAAGAAGCTTACTATCTGGTGGAAATTGAGAAGTTACTCAAACGGCAAATTCCGCGTGTTGTTGATACCGGTTACGAGCCTGTCTCATTGAAAATTATCGACGCACCTAAAAAGAACGCGGCCAATAAAGACACCGGCAAAAAAGATTTACGCCATTCTAAAAAACCTGCCGCCCGTGCCGCAAAACCTGCTGACAGCAAACGCTCTGACAGTAAGCGTATCGAATCCAGAGGCCAAGGACGCTCAGGCTCAAGAGGCAAAGCATAACGCCCCGATAACCGTCGAGTTACCTCTTCAAAATTCAACACTAATAAATTCGCTTATCCAACGCATGTTAAAGGATGAGCGGATCTACTGCTGCACCAAAATCCAAGGTTTAACCACAACTGCCCAAACCTCGGCATCCGAATCCAACCATTCAAGTGCCTGCTGATCAGAGACAAGAGCAAGCTCATTAGCTTGCAGCCATTGCGCAACCAGATCTTTATTGTCGATAGAAAACTGATAGGCAACATCAACCAAATCCAGCGGGGCTGCAACAAATACTGCCGTGCCACTGGCAAAAAAACGCTGCAATTCTTTCCAAGCAATTTTTGATGTTTCCAGGTTTACTTTTTCCTTGGTAATATCTGCACGGTTTGACTCATTCATGGTTTAAATTTAATGGTGTCGTTAGAAGTAGAGCTGTTATTCTATAACAATTTTGACCAATAACCACTCAGTTAGGAGTAAATGCAATGTCGCTGTTAGACTCATTCACCAAAAAATCCAAACTCAATGCAACTATCAAGCAAACAGCGCTGGCACGTAAAAGTGAAGGCAGTACCGCTGACGGCCTCTTTAAAGCCGCTTATCAAGGCTATGCAGAGGTTTTGCATGACGATCCATTGCGAGCGGAAGCGTTATATAACTGGGGCTTTGCTTTATTACATCAGGCAAAAATTAAAATGGGTGATGAGGCGACCAACCTTTATCAGGATGCCATCCAAAAATTCGCTTTTTGTATGCTGATTAATCCCGATTATCTGGGGGCGGCCATTAATGGCGGCGTGGCTTATATGGATTGGGCCAGACTTAAAAAAGTAAAACCGGATGATACGCTGTACGAATTGGCCAAAAAACAATTTGAAAAAGCCAATGCCATTCAAGCAGGAACAGCCTCCTACAATTTGGCCTGCATTTATGCTTTACAAGGCAATAAAGACGAGTGCCTAAAAGCACTTGAAAAAGCCCGCGATAAGGGTGCTTTGCCAGAAGCGGGCGAAATTCTGAATGATCCTGATCTGGCTAGCATTAAAGAGCAGGATTGGTTTGTCGCATTTATGGAAGCGTTAAACAAAAAAGCTGAAGTAGAGCCTGAAAATAATGAGCCCGTTATTAAGTCTACCGATTCTAAATGGAAATTGGTTGAAAAGAAGTTTGAATCTGAAGAAACCGAAACTGAAAAAGTAACGGTTACTGAAAAGAGTGCAGTTGAAGAAAAATAATTTTTAGCTGGGCGGGTGTATAAGCATAGCAACATACACCCTATGCCGGGTTTGTTATCTTACCTTCACATTGAATAGCACGCCGCTAATAATGCCTGCACTTTGGCAAGTCCTAATTCACGCATTAACTCAATATTACGTTGCGGAATGTCTTCAGTATGTGGGTAGGAGTCTACTGCCCTATCAATACTGGTTTCTCGCAATAAATGTAGCATGGGATAGGGCGAGCGATTGGTGTAATTAGCCGGATCGTTTTGTTTGGCACCTTCAAAATAATAATCAGGATGAAAACTGGCTAACTGATAAACGCCTTCATAGTCTTGTTCAATTAATAACGCCTCTGCAAGTTCAACAAAATCCAGGTAATCGTCAAATGAGGTAAAAGCCTTGTCATAAATCAGTAGAGTGGTTTCAATACTTGATTCGATATTCAAGCGATCACATTCCAGCATTAAATTTGAAAGGCAGTTTTCAATGTCTGTGTCGTGACTTGCGACAAAACGAATACTCCCACGCTCCAGTTCACGTTTGGCGAACGGGCAAATACTGTATTCAATGATGATGGTTTTTAACCAGTTTTGCGTGGCATCTATTAATTGTTGATCGTTATCTAGCATTGCTTATGTGGTATTTTTATAGGTTGCGGGGAAATTTTCTTACCGAGCCTAAGGCGTTGGTATTCAATTTGGCTATTTCAAATTAATGATAGTCGGGTGGTGTCGATACGTTTTGTCAGTATGCGTCAATCTATTGTCGCTATAATATCTCATTTTAAATGAGTCGCCCTCCTAATCACAAAAAAACATGACCCTATTATTATTTAAATTACGCGGTGTACCCGAAGATGAAGCGGATGAAGTCCGCGAATTATTAACTGCGCAGAACATCGATTTTTATGAAACGTCTGCCGGTAACTGGGGCATGTCTATGCCGGCGTTGTGGCTAAGGGATGAGGCTGATATGGAAAAAGCAAGGCAGTTTCTCAATGCTTATCAACAACAACGATTTCAGACTTCGCGTGCAGATTATTTGCAACGAAAAAAAGCCAATCAGCAACAGACTTGGCTAACAGCGTTTAAAGAAAAGCCGTTACTGTATTGCGCTTATCTATTTGCGATGGCGCTGGTTATTTATGTATCCGTTAAATTGTTGCTGGAATTGGGCTTGTAAAGGTGGGTTAAAATGAGACAGTACCACCAATTAAGGTTAGAATACGGCCATAAAATCGCGGCGGTATGGTGTTGGCAAGCATATCGGGTGAATAAACCAACTATAACAAAAGGACAGCTGAATGACTGAGATAACTGAAGTACCGAGTCCTTTTTGCGGTATTGGCACGGATGATTTGACCATCAGGGTTGAGGGTGTATCGCTAAAAGTAATTGAGAATGGCTGTGCGGTTAATACGCCGGCATTTGA
>CAIMDR010000641.1 GCA_903839795.1 uncultured Methylococcaceae bacterium
GCACGGTAAATAGGGGGTTTGAGGGCAAAATAATTATTTTTTCAGCTTTTTTATGAAGAAAATGGAGTATTAAACCTTAAGTCGGACAGACTCCTAGCGGATATTTTTTATTAATGGGAATCAGCTCATTCCTCTTTTCTTCAAAGGGCGAATGAAGAGATAACGCAAGGTTCACTCCAGGAATTTCCTGGCTCCATCTTTTAAGACCAGGAATATAACCCGCCGTTGAAATAGTTATTTTTTGAACACCAATTGAAGTTCCGTGTTTTGATAAGAATATTTCGCAGGCTTTTTTGACGGCATCAAAATTATGTAAAGGCTCGCCTTGTCCCATAAAAACAATATTTAAAATTCTCTCTTCTCCCGGTCTGTTTGTCGCTAACCAACGCCAAGCCTGTATAAACTGGCCAACAATTTCACTGGTAGTCAAATTTCTTTTAAGCCCTTGTTTTCCGGTAAAACAAAAAGAACAATTCATTGCACAGCCAACCTGCGATGAAAGGCAAATAGAATATTTATTATGAAATGGAATAAGGACGGTTTCAATTTTATGATCGTCTTTAAGCTTAAAAAGAAATTTTACGGTTCGATCGTTTTTTGACTCATGAACCGTATCAATCTCGGGTAGGGAAAAGTCGAAATTATTTTCAAAAAAGGCCACTGAGCATTTGGCAATTTTATCAACGCATTGAGCACTTTCTTTTTTCTTATAATGCCAATTAAAAAGAACGGCCGCTGCTGAGTGGTTTAAATTATTCTGATTTATAACCGTTTCCAAATCAGAATAATTTAGGTCATAAAAGGATTGTTTCAATAGTGCCTCCTGGCAATATTAATATCTTATCAACACCAAATAGTTTGAAATATTGAATCTTATATCGCAATTATATGGAACATATATTATTTATTTGTAATTATTCAGCCCTCCTCTTTAATAAAGAGGGGTTGTAATTATTCAGTCCCCCTCTTTTTCAAAGAGGGGGACTGAATACTTACCAAATCGCTTTGAACAAGAAATAGTGTGTGCATAGTTAGGCGTGGCTTCCGTTTCCCGAAATTAATAACGGATGCCCTTTAAAATAATGATTGTAAGGATACAATTTGTCGTGTTTCTATTTGATTAAAAACAAACTCGCCAGGCCCAGAAAAATAAAGAAGCCCATTGAGTCGGTGATGGCTGTGAGTATCACGCTGGTGCCTACGGCGGGGTCTTTACCGAATTTATGCCGTAGCAGGGGAATGCCGACACCGACCACCACGGCGACCAACAGGTTAATAAACATGGCGGTTGCCATTACGGCAGAAAGGGCGCTATCCTGATAAAGCAGCAGACTCAACAAACCCATAATCAAGCCGATAAAGGTGCCGTTGATAACGGCAAGTGTCAGTTCTTTTTTTATCAAGCGACGTATATTGCTGGGGGTGATTTGCCCCAATGCCAAAGACCGGATAATCAGCATACTGGTTTGATTGCCGGTATTACCGCCCATTGCTGCAATAATCGGCATTAATGAGGCCAGCGCGACCAATTGCAAAATAATATCTTCAAATACGCCAATAATACGCGTCGAAGCAAAGGCCGTTGCAATGTTGATTAATAACCAGCCCCAACGGTTTCTGGCGCTTTTCCAGACACTGGAAAATAAATCTTCTTCTTCGCCTACACCCGCTTGAGTCAGCAAGTCTTCGTCGGTTTTTTCGCGAATAAAATCCAGTATATTATCGACACAAAGCCGTCCTTGGAGTTTGCCTTTTTTATCGACGACCGGTGCCGAAATCAAATCATAACGTTCAAATGCCCGTGCCGCTTCGGCGGCATCTTGATCAATCTGAAAGTGAATAAAGTCAGTCACCATCACATCGGCTACTTGCTGAGTGGGCGAATGGGTTAATAAGCGTTGCAAGGGCAAAACGCCCTGAACTTTATCGTGCTGATCCACTACAAACAATTTATCGGTATGGCTGGGTAATTTGCCCAGTTTGCGGATATAAGCGATGATCGCTTTTAAATTGAGGTCATCCCGTATGGTGATCATGCCAAAATCCATCAGCGCACCGACCTGATTTTCCTGATAAGACAAAATGGCATTTAAGTGTTTGCGCTCTTTGCTGTTCAACGAGCGCAGAATCTTTAGCATCGTTCGCTTGGGAATGTCTGCTGCAATATCGGCTATTTCATCGGTATTTAATTTGCCGGCGACGGTTGCCAGTTCTTCCGCCGCCATCCCTGAAATGAGCGTTTGCCGAACGGCATCGGATACTTCCAGTAAAACTTGTCCGTCATGTAGGGTTTTAATAGCATCCCATGCCGTCTTGCGTTGATCC
>CAIMDR010000642.1 GCA_903839795.1 uncultured Methylococcaceae bacterium
CCCCTCTTTTTCAAAGAGGGACTGAATAGCAACACGGTAACTAAAGCGTTGCCGGGTTATAGTGCGCTAACTAACCCCCCATTCGATTCTCCATTGTATTAAGGGCTAAAGTATAATAGACTTTTTTAAAAGCCATTTCATTACGTTTTGTTTTTATACCACTAACCCAGTAATCAGCACATGCCTACCGCACCAGTAGATTTTCAATTTAGTGGTTTTATCAAATACTTGATTCAGGAAGGTTTGCTCACTGAAAGTGAAGCCAAGATTCATAACCAGGAAGCACAAACAAAAAATCTCCCGTTATTAAGTTACCTGGTTGCAAACAACCTTGTTGATAGCAAAGTGGTTGCCACCAAAGCCTCGGTTGAATATGGTGCGCCTTTTTTTGATCTGGATGCCATTGATCTCCATAACCTGCCATTAAGTTTAATCAATGAAAAACTGATCCGTAAACACCGTGCGCTTCCTCTCTTTGTCCGAGGTAAAACATTATTTGTTGCGCTATCTGATCCAACCAATCTGCTGGCGCTGGATGAAATAAAATTTCAATGCCGACTGCATCCAGAAACCATCTTGGTTGAAGAAAACAAGCTGATCAAAGCTATTGAAACGTCACTCGAAGCCGTTGATACTTCCATGACCGATCTTCTTGATGAAGACCTTGAACATCTTGATATTACCGGTGGTGATGAAGAAATCTCTAAAGACGATATCGATACCGATATTGATGACGCGCCGATTGTTAGATTTGTAAATAAAATTCTGTTGGATGCAATAAAAAAAGGAGCTTCCGATATACACATGGAACCTTACGAAAAAAACTTTCGTATTCGTTTCAGGGCAGACGGCATCCTGTATCAGGTAGCCAGTCCTCCAGCCAACATTTCCAACCGAATAATATCTCGGGTTAAAGTGATGGCAAAAATGGATATTGCCGAGCGTCGGGTACCGCAGGATGGCCGGATAAAAATGAAACTGTCCAAGCACCATGCGATTGATTTTCGGGTCAATACCTGCCCCACTTTATTCGGTGAAAAGGTGGTTTTGCGTATTTTAGATCCGACCAGTGCCCAGATTGGTATCGAAAAATTGGGCTTTGAATCCGAACAAGAACAACTTTTTCTGCACGCCATTAACAAACCTTACGGCATGGTTTTAGTCACCGGCCCTACGGGTAGCGGTAAAACGGTGACCCTGTACACCGGATTAAACTTACTTAACAGTATCGAACGCAACATTTGCACAGCCGAAGATCCCGTTGAAATTACAGTCGAAGGTATCAATCAGGTTAATATGAATGTTAAGGCGGGCTTGACGTTTGCCGGTGCCTTACGGGCTTTCTTGCGTCAAGATCCCGACATTATTATGGTGGGTGAAATTCGGGATTTGGAAACTGCTGATATTGCCGTTAAAGCCGCACAAACCGGTCACTTGGTCTTATCAACGCTACATACCAACGATGCCCCGCAAACGTTAAACCGGCTTATGCAAATGGGTATTCAGCCATTCAACATCGTCTCTGCCGTTATTTTGATTATGGCGCAACGACTGGCGCGGCGCTTATGTGAGCACTGTAAAATCCCGGCTGATTTTCCTGATCACATCTTTATCTCCGCCGGTTTTACCGAAGAGGATTTAAAAACGCTTAAGGTATTTAGCCCCGTCGGTTGTGAGCACTGCACCAATGGCTATAAAGGTCGGGTCGGTATTTATCAGGTAATGACGCTGAGTGAAAATATGCGTGCGCTTATTCTGGAAGGGGGCAATGCCATGCAGTTGGCTGAGCTGGCCAAGTCAGAAGGCATTAATGACTTACGCGCTTCGGGCTTAAATAAAGTGCGAATGGGCATCACCAGTCTTGAAGAAATTGATCGGGTAACCAAGGAGTAACCATGGCAGACCAAAATGAACCACTTGATTTTATCTGGGAAGGCATAGGTAAAGACAGAAAAAAAACCAACGGGGTTGTCACCGCTAAAAATGAACTGCTGGCAAAAACCGAGCTAAGACGACAAGGTTATCGCGTCACTAAAATCAAGAAAAAATCCAAGCCGCTGTTTAGTCCCCGATTAAAAGCCATCACACCCGCCGATATAGCTATTTTCGCCCGGCAATTAGCCACCATGCTGGGTGCAGGCATACCGCTGGTACAATCCTTCGATATTGTCGGCAAAGGCCATGAGAACCCCAGTATGCAAGATATGCTCTTGAGCGTAAAAGCGGATATTGAAGGCGGTGACACCTTGGCGGAGGCACTGAAAAAAAAGCCCCTGTATTTTGATGAATTATTCTGTAATTTGGTGGACGCCGGCGAACAAGCCGGGGTATTGGAAACCTTGCTGGATAAGATTGCGACTTACAAAGAAAAAACCGAATCTATGAAGAAAAAAATCAAAAAGGCACTGGGCTACCCGATTGCCGTGATTGTGGTCGCATTTATTGTTACCGCTATTCTGTTGTTGTTTGTTGTGCCGGTATTTGAAGATATGTTTAAGAGCTTTGGCGCCGATTTACCTGCGTTTACCCGCATGGTTGTGAATATGTCCCAATGGATGAAAGCATGGTGGTGGATTGTCATTGGCATCGTTGTTATTACTGTTTATGTGTTTAGCTATTTCAAAAAACGTTCGCGACCTTTTAATCATTTTCTGGATAAAACGTTATTAAAGATACCGGTAGTCGGTCTGATTATCAACAAATCTGCGATTGCCCGTTTTGCCAGAACCTTATCCACCATGTCTGCGGCAGGCGTGCCTTTGGTGGACGCGTTACAATCGGTAGCCGGTGCTTGTGGCAACATCATTTACTCAGAAGCCGTTTTAAAAATGCGCGAAGAAGTAGCAACCGGTCAACGCTTGCAGGTTGCCATGCTGCAAACCAATCTTTTCCCACACATGGTCCAACAAATGGTCGCAATCGGTGAAGAGTCCGGTTCAATAGATGCAATGCTCGCTAAAGTAGCCGATTTTTTCGAGGAAGAAGTTGATAACCTGGTCGATAATTTAAGCAGCTTGATGGAGCCGATTATTATGGTTATTTTAGGTATTTTAATTGGCGGCTTGGTCGTCGCCATGTATTTACCTATTTTTAAAATGGGCGCGGCTGTGAGTTGAACCCGGAAAATTTTCACACCGTTTCATTTCTCTGTGGATAACTAAAATAAATAATTTAAAAACAATCAATTAAAAAAGCCGTCAAAATGAGACGGCTTTTTTTTGTTTCATTTTATGAAAACTTATAAAATAACCTAACTCTAAAAATTATCGTTTCATTATTTGACATTTCAAGTCGCTTGACGCCTTTGACCGGGTTATGGGTTACGGCGTTTTTCTCACAGAGATACTCAAACAGGGAAGACAGTGCGGCCAGCTTGCGGCGCACCGTCGCATCGGAAAAATGGCGTTCCTCAAGGGTTTTAGGCCAGGCAATGACATGGGCACGGGTGACCGTGCGAAATTCTTCCGGCTGATCAATGCCGATAAAGCGCGAGAAATCGCGAAGGTCGTTTTGATAGGCCCGCCGGTTTTTTTCGGAATCGATATTGGCGAACCATTCTACTTCCGCCGGTACTGCGGACAGCTGCTGAAATTCTGCCGAGGTGAGTGCTCGTTGCGGCTGTTGAATCAGTAAATCGGTCATGGCGATGGATACCTTATTATATAGGCGACATTGCGGGCGGGAGTTTTAGGTCCCATAAAATATATTATAGGACCTAAATCTAATGCGCAGAAGGACTTTAACATGGCCCACGGCACACGCTTTGGCTATGCAAAGCGGGCACTGAAAATTAACCAAAGTTATATTTCTGGTCGTCCGGTTACGACCCCTATGTGTAGATCTGAACTATGTGTAGAACACTAATGACTATAGGCTGCGAAGCCTTATTTCATTGGTCTACAAGGATTATGGGAGCTTATTTTCTTAACATAGTTTTGCTGGTATCCTAAAATGGAAATCTACCCATTTGAAGCAGATAGTAATGGATTCTTCCCAGCGCTATTTAGTTGATGACTAACTTGGTGATGAAAGACAAGTCACTGGTGAGGCTCCAGGAACCGACATGAGAATGGGCCGCTATTACCCAAAAAGTAATTCAATTATGCAGTTCCTTCAGGCAATGCAACTATGTGTAGAGGCTATCGGCTCAATGTTTCGTCGCACAAGGGTCGAACCGTTATATGGTGGTTCAACTTAACATAGTTGTAATTATTCAGTCCCCCTCTTTAACAAAGAGGGGTTAGGGGAGATTTTATTAGATAAATCCCCCTCAATCCCCCTTTTTCAAAGGGGGAGGTGAATACTTACACATAGTTCAGTCCTACACACATAGGGGTCTCTATGTTAATCTACACATAGCGACCCATAGCTGCCGGTCAGCTATCATTTTACCCTTCCCTAAACCGGACAGTCGTGACGAGCTGAAATTCTCAGTGTCGATACAAAAAACGTAACCTCTCAAGCTAGCCATTGACCTAAAGTGTGTCTGAATCAGCGCGATCATAACCATAATAAGTTGACATCATACGACTGTTAGCCGTATGATTAATTGCCAAATCATACAAGAGAAAAGATCATGGGAACAACACTTAAGCAGGCACGTATAGAACTAAAGACAACAGAGGACATGAAAGACCTTATCTTTCGAGCTGCGGCGCTGATGGGTATCGACGCAACAGCTTTCGTTCTCGCACCTGCCGCTGAGCGTGCGCAACAGGTTATCGCAAACTATTCCGCAATTCAGTTAGGTGTTGAGGGTCAGCGCCGTTTTGCTGCACTAATGAAGCAGTCTCCAGAGCCAACCCAGGCCATGAAGGCTCTCGGTGAACTGCCGGATTTCGAGGAAATCAGGTAAATGACGGTAAAGATTGAGAAGTTCGATCCGACTAAAAAATACAAAGACCTGAAGAAATTTGACTGTGGCCATCAAACTATCAATAAGTTCGTTAACAATAGCCTAAAACCACAAGTCAAAGCGGGTACTTCAGTTGCTTGGGCTCTGCTTGATACGGCCAATAATGACAGATTCGTAGGTTTTTATACCTTGATGATGTCTTATGTTAATCAAAGTCTTCTGAGCAATCTCTCGAACCAGTCTTTTCCTTCAATGGTTCCTTGCGTGCGCTTAGTTATGCTCGGAGTTGATGTTGCGTACAAACAAAATAACTACGGTAGTCGACTGATGAAGCATGCTCTTGGCGAAACGAAGAAAGCCGCCAATATTGCTGGGTGTCGCGGAATGTACCTCGATGCGGACGCAGGAGCGATTTCCTTTTATACTAAGTTGGGCTTCTCTGCACTGGAAACACCTAATAATCCTCTGAGTCCAACCCCGATGTTTCTGTTCACGGAATCTTTCTTTTTAGACGGTAGTTCCAGATCATAGCGATAATGCTAACAATCCGGGTATCGACTTTGGTTTGGAAATATATCTCAAGTTAATCGCTGAGCTATGAAGAACCATTGATCGTGAACTCTGCAAATATTGTAAGTATTCACCTCCCCCTTTGAAAAAGGGGGATTGAGGGGGATTTATCTAATAAAATCTCCCCTAACCCCTCTTTGTTAAAGAGGGGGACTGAATAATTACCAAATATTTACAAATGATTGCAACGCGCTATCCCTTGGTGTAAGCCAATTTTGTCCATCATTAGCCCGCAGCGGTCATTCAAAAACAGCTGGTGAGCGGCAGTTTTCGAAAAATCCCAAACTTCACACCCCGACAGACTTGCGTCGGTTGAAACCGATAAAGCCAGCAAGTGCGGAGCCGAATAGCCAAATAGCCGCCGGTAATGGAACCGCTGAAACCGAGCCAGAGACCAAGGTGTCAGCAACGCTCGAATAGGTGTTGATGCCGTTATAGCTAAGGTCTGAAATCGTATTAAATGACGGAAAGGCTGGATTAGTAAAGTCTATAGTGAACAATAGACTATTACTTACCGAACCACTGGGATCAGCATCGTCTAAACGGTTCTGCGAAAGGGGTGCCGTTGCGTAATTGTTACTGACCCAAGCGACCCAATTAATAGATTCGCTTACCGAAGAATCAATAACAGACCCGCCTGCCACATAAACCGGGCCGGTTTGTCTGGTTGAATAGCCCGTCAACACCCCGTTAACAGCAATGGCATTAAAGTCGACATCAAAGGTCACGTTGCCATTAAAGGTTGCGCCGGATTGGAAAGTCTTCGGCGTGACCGGGTTTGCAACCCCGTTACTCACGTTTTTACCCAGCCTGAATTTAACAGTTAATAAGTATTCAGTCCCCTCTTTGAAAAAGAGTCCAGTCGGGTTAGGCTATCGCTAACCCGACTGGACTACTGGACTATTAACCACACATGAGCAGCAATATATACAGGTATCGTCACTGTAGAGACGCGATTTATCGCGTCTCTATTTATCGCTTCCCTACATCCGAAAACCCACGGGCCATCATTTAGACCCGACATTCCGCACCCCTGCTATCCAGAATCAGCATATAAATATTCGGAATCAGCATA
>CAIMDR010000643.1 GCA_903839795.1 uncultured Methylococcaceae bacterium
AATAACTTCCTTTACCCCCACCAGCTTTTCAAAATCCGATTCCGTACACCAAAAACAGCCACCTGCAAAAGTGGCAACGGCTTCGTTGATCGGCTTTACTGTCGCCGTTGTTTCAGCGTAACTGTTACCTGTAAACAGCGCGACAATCACACTATAGACTAAAAATATACTCGATCTCATGGCAAGGTTTTTTAAGTGGGTTACGAATTGATGGCGTCTGTTTGCCATGGTTTTTTATTGATGCGAGTGATTATGTTCGTGCTCATGTTCCGGTTCCGGCACATCAGCATGATGATGCTCATCGCTGTGTTCATGATCATGACCACCTTCAGTAACCGGAACCGCCTTAACCGCGACGCCATATTGATAAACCATCAAGCCACCCAAATCAGCACCCAACACCATCAACACACACAGCATGGCGGCAAGTAACAAGAACAAACTGTTAGCGCCACCCTGGATTAGCCCCCCACTTTTTATACGCCATGCCGATAACGCGATAGACAAAGAAAGAACGGATAAACCAAAATGTTCATGACTCTCCATAATCTCATGTACATTTTCCCCATGTACGACTGAATCGGCGGCCATAAATCCGGCAATGACAGTAAACACAGCGGCGATGCTGCCAGCATAAAGAAACCAACCGGCAACAGCACGCCATTGCGGTTTTTTCGCCAGCGTGGCGATGACATCCAGAACAAAAAAAACGGATAAAAAGGCGATAGGAAAATGCACCAGCAAGGGATGAATATTATCCATACCGGCAATTCCCGGTAAGAGTGAGGATAAAATATATCCTGGCCCTTGAGTGGTGAGGTTCTCAAAAAAAGCCAACAAACTAGAAACGCTTTCGACAATACCGCCACCGTGGTCGGCATTACCATGAATCTGAAAAGATAAAAAATTGTTCATCATTATCGTTATTTTTTTATTTGATTGGTAAAAAGAATAATTTACTTGAAATCTGGTTAATTGCAAATAAACAGAAAATGGCGTGCGCGGCACGCCCTACGTAAGTTGATTAAGAAATCATCTATTGTAGGGCGTGCCATGCACGCCTTAGGTACTTTAATCATGCCGCTTGGCATCAAGCGGTAATTTATCAAAGATAGGGTGTTTACCGATGCCATAATGTTCCGGGTAATAAACCGCACCCAGATACAAACCGTCCGGAGGTGCGGTAATTCCGCCCAGCTTTCGGCATTTAACATCAAGCAATTCTTGCGTCCAGTCTACCGGTTGTTTTTCTGAGCCTATCGCCATTAAAACGCCGGCAATATTTCTAACCATGTGATGCAAAAAAGCATTGGCCGAAATATCGATAATCACTTTATCTTCTTCCCGATAGACATCAATAAAATACATGGCCCGAAAGGGACTTTTAGATTGACAACCTTGCGCACGAAACGATGAAAAATCATGTTTACCGATTAAGTGTTGTGCGGCCTGATGCATTTTTTCGACATCAAGCGGTGCATGACACCACGTTACTTGCTTGCGTAATAACGCGGATTTAATCGGTCGATTAAGAATAATATAACGATAAAAACGGGCGATGGCGCTGTACCGTGCATGGAAATCACCAATCGCTTCTTTGACCCAGGTAATTCTGACATCATCCGGCAGATTACTGTTACCGCCCAGCATCCAAGCATGAAGATCACGTTCTATGGTGACGTCAAAATGCACCACCTGCTCAAGCGCATGCACACCGGTATCGGTTCTTCCAGCGCATTGCACCGTAACCGGATGATTGGCGACTTTTGATAAAGCCTGTTCAAGTACCTGCTGCACACTACGTTGATTGGTTTGCCACTGCCAGCCCGAAAAACCGCTGCCATCGTATTCAATCCCTAAAACCAAGCGTGTTTTATTCATGAATATAAACCTTAACCCCTGCGTCCACCCGATTAAATAAATCCAGCATATCGGCATTATTCATACGGATACACCCATGTGAATCCGGCTTACCGGTCATTAATTCATCAGGACAACCGTGGATATAAATGTAACGCCAAGTACTATCAACTTTACCATAACGGTTTTTACCCGACTCCAAACCACCTAACCACAGAATACGGGTTAAAATCCAGTCTCGCTGAGGATTGTTCTTGCCCAGCTCAGGGTTATAAACTTCACCCGTTGCTCGCCTGCCGATAAACACCGCATTGAGTGGCTGATCAGCACCAATTTTAGCCCTGATTCTATGCCAGCCACCCGGTGTACATTGACTGCCCATTAGTTCGCCCATTCCATTTTTAGCAGTGGAAACGGAATAGCACTGCACTTTATTTCCCCCCACATAAACCGTCAATTGCTGACTGGCGATATCAATGTCCAGATAATTTTGTACCTCGACCGCCTCATTATTTTTTACACGCACTCAAACTCCATTTCACTCAGAACACTACAGGTTTAACTTTATATCCGACATTCCGCACCCCCTATTTACAATATTGTATTATTTTTATTGCTATATTTTTCAACAAGTTAATTTTTTTCTCTATTTTATGCTTACTGCTGTGTTTTCATATTTCAGCTTAATATTGACTGAGAATAGATGATAA
>CAIMDR010000644.1 GCA_903839795.1 uncultured Methylococcaceae bacterium
AAGGTAAGTAATCGTTCAAAAGTCTTTTAACATTTCTTAATATGACAAAGTGCTTGCAGCAAGCAGATTATATAAAGTTGACGGTAATTTATTTTGTTAAAAGACTTTTGATCACCTACTTATTCAGGTCTAGGCTGTAATAAGGCTGGCCAAGCGAAGCGCGTAGTAACGTTTCTGGTACGCTCGCAGGGTGCGTAGGAAAAGCAAGTTATCTCTGTCATTCGAATTGGCTTAAGTATCCAAGTCCCTCGTTTTGCTCTCATTATTAAAGGTATATAATTACGCAAAAATAAAAAACAAAATTGAAGAGACAAAGATTGCATGTAAAAACCTTATGAAAACGCCCTTGGAAAATAAAAAACAGCTTCTTGATCGTGATGCGGTAGTGAGCCTTGTACGTCAATGGGGCGGTACCAATGCCGATGGTATATTGTCTCCCGAATGCCAAATCTTTTCCTATCCAGACATAGAAGGTCTCATTGGTTATCGCCTTGAAGGCTCTAATGCCGTGGTCTTTGGCGATCCTGTTTGTGCTGAAGCAGACAAGCCGGAACTCGCCAAAGCATTTCAACAGTATTGCCGAATCCGGAAAATAGGGGTTGTTTATCTCATTGTGTCAGAAAAATTTGCTAATTGGGCTGCCCAAAATCTCGATTCTGTTTTGCTTGAATTCGCAGAAAATTTTGTACTAAATCCTCTTAGTAATCCGGTTGACCACGCAGGATCAAAAGCTGGTATAGTCCGCAATAGAGTGAAACGTGCCTTAACGGAAGGTGCTTTGGTAGAAGAATATTCTGGAGATAATCTTACTATTGAAAAGGCAATACAAGCAGTTGCAACGACTTGGCAAAAGGAACGCCAAGGGCCTCAAGTCTATTTAGCTGATTTTACCTTGTTTAACGATCGCTTGGGTAAACGCTGGTTTTATGCCAAACAAGGCGAAAAAATAGTTGGAATAATAATGCTCAACCAGCTTCAAGTCCATAAGGGATGGCATTTAAATAATGTCATGATAACTAAAGACGCCCCTCATGGTATTTCAGAATTATTAGTCATTTCTACGCTTCAAGCTTTAGCAAAGGAGAATTGTCAGTTCGTTATAATAGGCCCGGTTCCAGCGGAACAACTGGGAAAAATTAGCGGACTCAGCGGGTTTTCGGAAACAATCATTCGCTGGATTTATCAACTTGCAAAGAGAGTTTTTCATCTCGGTGGTCGCGCCGTTTTCTGGAAAAAATTCCAGCCGGAAATCGATCCTTACTATTTGTTATTTCCGGAAAAAAACTTATCTTATGCCAGTATAAAATCGCTTCTTAAAGCCCTAAATGCCCACGTTTAAAATCCCCCTTCTCCCCATAAATGAGGTCCTGATTAGTAAAGACTTTCAGTCATAAACGGGTTAAAATTTAATTCGTAGCTTATAATGATTCCTTCCTGTTCGGCTTGAGTGATGTTTATTCAGCTGATTTCTGCCTTTCCTTAAGGATATCCAATGAAGAAATTGATCACGGTTTTAACGACTATTTTCCTGACAGGTTGCAGTGTGTTTGGCATACGCACGGCAGATCAGCCGACTTATCAAGTGCTTAATGATGATGGACACATCCAAATCAGACACTATCCGGCGCTGGTCGTCGCTGAAACGGAAATTATGGCGGATTATAAAAACAGTAGTAATCAGGGCTTTCAACGCCTTGCCGACTATATTTTTGGCAACAACCAAAAACAACAAAAAATGGCGATGACAGCGCCCGTTATTCAAGAGCAACAAACTGAAACCCTGGCCATGACGGCACCGGTTTTTCAGCAAAAATCCGGGGATGTCTGGCTGATGGCTTTTGTACTCCCGAAGGGATATTCAGTTTTAACGGCGCCAGTGCCTAATGATCAAGCGGTCATCATTAAAGAGCTACCTGAAAAAAAAGTCGCCGTTATCCAATATACTGGCAGTCTGTGTGAAGCGGGTATTGAAGAAAATGCCGAGACTTTAAAAAGCTGGTTAACCCAACAGGGTTACAAAGCCCTTTCTCCCTCACGTTCTGCAGCTTACGACCCACCTTGGACATTACCGTTTCTTAGGCGTAATGAAGTACACATAGATATTGAGTAATATTGATTTAAGAACGCGGGGCGGGGTTTTCAACCACGCCCCAAACGTTTACTATTTACCGTTATTCAAAAAGTTAGCGTTAGGTAGGTATAACTGTTTAGTTCAGGCTGGGTAAAAACGTAACAAAAGCAGGCTTAAAAGTCTTTGCCTGTATTTTTAACAGGGTTTATCCTATAAAACGTATTTGAGCCACGGATAAACACGGATTTACTCAGATAAACAACGCGTTATATCAATTCATTTGATCACCTTTTTGGTAAATTGTCAGTCGTACGTAACATCATGTATTATCAGTGCTTATCTG
>CAIMDR010000645.1 GCA_903839795.1 uncultured Methylococcaceae bacterium
AAAACAGGCTGGAAAAAACCATCTAACCAACACTGCCGGGACGCGGCAGTTGTTGCATGGCGATACAGGAATGGGATAGCAAAATGACAGATTATGAATGGATGCAGCAAAAAGGCTATGACCCGGACGCCGACCAGCTCCATGATTTTGTTGAACGAGTTGGAAAGATAATGAACGATGGCGTATCGGAAGATGACGCACGAAAACAAGCAATTGATGGGTAGTGTAAATCCGGCTAGAGCGTGATTCTCTAGCCGGATTCGGGTTAAATCGATACCCTGAACAAATTCGCTTAGTAAATCAACTGAACAGCAAGCCATTGCTTCAATAATTTCTGATAATTTAGTTGAGACATTCTTTATTTTGCAGAGAGATAAATAAGTGCAAATCGGTTGGTTTTGGTATAATTAAACTATGTTAAATCAATAAAAAGATTTCAATATCAATAAAAAAAGATTTCATTTTTTATTGACTTTATGGTTCAAAAGCGTATACTTATCACCAAGCCAGAAACACCGGCAAACAAACATAATTTAAAAACCAACTGGAGTAATTAACATGAACGCACAACAAACATTAAACAACTACGCAAAAGAAAACGGAAAAAAATTAACGTATAACAGAAGCACAGGCGAATATCAGATCATTAACGGATTTTATGCATCGAAGGGGGAATTTCCATTTGTTTCAGAAAATGGCAAACTGTTGTTGTCTAATAAACAGTGCGAGATTCTCAGATCGTATGTGTAAATATATACAAGATGTAAGAATAAGCTTTAAATGCATTTTGAGTTACGGTGTATTTAAAGCAGCAAATTTGCTGTATCACACAACCTGAAAATAGGAAAATGAAAATGAAAAAATTAACATTATCGTCAATCATGCTTGCAGTTCTGATGTCTTTAATGGCGTCAATGTCCGCTAGAGCAGCCACGCCAACTTGCACAGTTGCCTCGTTGAGGGGTGAATATAACGTCAACTACCAGGCACTACTAAAAGATTCGTATTATCAAACATTTATTAACAGCACTATAAAAATAGGAAAAATAGTGTTTGATGGCAAAGGCGGGGCTACGATACATGAGTACACACGCAACCCTAACGGCTCTTTTATGCGAGTGGTTGTTACTGGACAGTACAAAATGGATGCGGCTGGTTGTGTAGCCACATTGAATTATGTAAAAAAAGATTATCAATTACAAGATACCTTTTTTGTTGGCGGTTTGGATGCTAACAGCTTGGCGCACAATGCCTCGTTTGCCGGCGGTAATATCGTAAACTCGGAGGAGGTTATCATTACGTACTCCGGCAGCATGCAAAGATTGTACTAAGAGCGCAACCCGGCCAGGGATGGCTTTAATTTTTTATTAATTAGAGATTGAAATGAACAGAATTTACACACCAACACTGGTTGCAACTAAAAACGCTGATGAGTTTTCTCCGGTAACAGCCGGAAAAGTTATATTTTGCAGACATCAAGGCGGTGGCAATCGCAGGGTAGGAGACATTGAATTTGATGATAGCCAAGTCGATAGACGTAAAGCGGCGCAAGACAGAAGATTATCAAGACTATGAAAAACCATAATGAAGAACATGATTGCATTGCTATAGCATGTAGCATAGGTATGATTGTTTGTGTGTTTTTGGCGGTAGTTTTTGGAGGATAGTATGAAAATTTGGTATTTTTTAGATAATATGGGACGTATGAAAGGCTCACTAAACCATCAAAAGATTATAGCCATAGCATGTGGTGCCAAGATATTCTCGTGCGATGTGTCTGATTTTAAAGGAATGCTTATGTCGAGCCACTACGATTGCTGATGCGGCTATTTTAAAATATGGCGGAATCGCATGATGATGATATAATAATTATCATAAAAAACTTTTGAATAGGATTAAATCTAATGTCATCACGTAACTTTACAAACTTTGCAAGAAAACTCGCCATCGGCAATCATAACTTTTCATCCGATACTCTCAAGATACTTCTTGTAACTGTTGTCCCTTCTCAAGCCAATTTGGATGCATGGGCAGCTAGGTCGGATGTAACAAACGAAGTAGCCAGTGGTTCAGGTTATACGACGGGTGGTATAGCTCAAGCTTTTACTTTGGCTGGCGCAGTTGATTCAACAAATCATAATCAGCATATCACTCTAACTAACATCGTAAATGGGTGGACAACTTCAACATTTAGTGCAGTAGCAGCTATTTATTACAAAAATTCAGGCACAGCTTCAACAGATTATTTAATCGGCATGGAAGATTTTGGCGGAACAGTCACATGCACAGCCGGTACTTTTTCAATTACTCACTCTAATGATCTTTTGATAGGTGTATAGTAATGTTATTAACTACAGCACAACTTCAACAGTTATCCGCTTCAATCATTGCCGACGGCTCACAAGCTGCTAATATTGCAGCAAAAGAAGATGGATTAATGGCTGCTTGGTTTAACCAATTAACATCATTCCAAGTCTGGAAAACTATTACAGTTATTTCAGATATCCAAAATGCTGTAATTTGGTCGAATTTTACACCTGCTAACCCAGCCGCCGGAGCTGGACAAGATGCTACAAATTGGCTTCTAGCTTGTCAAGGTAAGCAATTTAATTTGCAAATGCTTTTAACAGGTTATGGGGTATCAACCGGAATGTCGAACATTAGAGCTGGATTACAAGATGCTACTTCTTTAATTCCCAGCGGTATTGCTGGCGCAACAAAATCAGGAGGATGGACTGCTATTCAGCTTATTATTCAACGTCCTGCTACAAATGCTGAAAAGATTTTAGCAACAGGAATTGGTACAACTGCTTCACCTGGTGACTTGTCTTGGGAAGGAGTTATTCAAAATTCTGATGTACACGCATTGATGGGCGAATGAGATGGCTCTTCAATTTGGTACTTCAACTGCACTAACAATAACTGCAAGCAGCTTAGCAGGGGGAGCAAACCGTTCATCTTCGGCAGTCACTACCGGCACATCAAATAATGTTGCCCAAATATTATGTACTGTAAATTGTTTAACAACATCAACAGCACCGAGCGGAAATAAACAAATTGTTGTTTATGCCTATAAGTCAGAAGATGGAACAAATTATTTAGGATATTCTTCGACTGTTGATAATGTTGATGGAACAGATAAAGCATTGACTGCTATCGGTTCACCTAGTGCGTTGACATTGCTTGGCACAATCCCATTGGCGCAAGGAGCTGTTGCTGTAACTACTCGTGGAGTATTTGAAATAACTGGAGCTCTTGGAGGAGTGTTCCCAAAATGGGGAATTGTTTTATTTAATGACTCTGGAACGGCATTAGGCGCAACAGTAACAGCGACTTACCGTGAAGTTTACTATACATAAATGATAAAGCTGCTTAACAAATCTTATAAGCAGCAACAAGGTCTTACAGTTGTTAATAAGTCGTCATCTCTAAGTAATGGCTTAACGCTTTGTATAAACGGAACCAATCCATTTTTTAATTTAATTAATGGGACGGCTATTCCCACATCTGTGGGAGGTTCTTCAAGTTATACAATAAAACCTAGTAAAAACTCAAATGCAATAAGCACACCGGCTAACAGTTGGATTGATTTTGATATTCAGCAAGATTGGTCCACTTCCGCTAATACTATCATACTTCTTACAGCTGTTAATAGTGTCAGCAGTGCGTGGGGAGGATTATTCACAAAAGAATCAACAATTGGAAGTAATCAATTTGCTATAGGAAGAAACGGTGGAGGAGATGGGCTTTATGCT
>CAIMDR010000646.1 GCA_903839795.1 uncultured Methylococcaceae bacterium
CGCCTCCAGTTCAGTAAGTTTCTGTGGCAAGCCGTTATTATTGGGCAGATGGCTAGCACTATCATGCATTTCACCAAGGCAACAACTTACCGATCGTGGCAAATTGGCGTCCTGCAACAGAAAACTAAGCACATCATCACCATTTATTCTATTGTGCATTTGTTGACGGTACATCAACAAGGCATTCAACGCCTTTAAAATATTCATCCACAGAATGGTTTCGTATTGGCGGGCTTCATCACTACGGGATTCTGAGAGCAGTAAGGACGCAAAATCCAAAATACGGCTGGTCATATCCGCGCGTTCAATATTTTTGCCCAAACGAATAAATCGATAAGGATCATTATGGCTCATATAGCCTGACAACAAGCCGGTAAAACGCTGACAGCCTTTAAGAATCTCATTAAGAAACAGTACGCGCTGCCGCCGGTTGGTAATAGTCTCCAGATTATTTTTCGCAAACAGATATATTTCATTAACCTGCTCCCAAGCCTCATCCGGCAACAACTCCCGAGAGGTGCGAATATTTTCCCTCGCCGCGCTTAATGAAGAAATCAACGAGCCCTGATATGTGGTATCAACCAACAAAAACCGGGTGATATTACGCTCATTGGCGATGTTGTTTTTTTCATAGAATTCCTGTTCAGAGGTATTAATCAGGATCAGTTGCCGCCAATCCATTTCCACTCCCTTGGGTAAATCCATTAATAAATTCATGTGCACACTCACCAATCTGGCAATATTTTCTGTGCGTTCCATATAACGAGCTAGCCAATACAGGCGTTCTGCCGAGCGAGATAACATTAGTCTGCCTCCATATTAATAATCCAGGTATCTTTACTGCCGCCACCTTGCGAGGAATTAACCACCAGTGAACCTTTTTTAAGTGCCACACGGGTTAAGCCACCCGCCGTTACAAAAGTATTTTCGCCTTGCAAAATAAAGGGACGCAGATCAATATGGCGCGGCTCCAGCTTACCTTTGCACAAAGTTGGTGCGGTTGAAATCGCTAACGTGGGCTGGGCAATATAATTGCGGGGATCTTCTTGAATAATTTTTCGGAACTTCTCAACTTCTTTTGCAGTGGCATGAGGGCCTACCAACATGCCGTAACCACCCGATTCATTGGCTGGCTTTACCACCAACTCTGCCAGATGCTCCAGTACATAATCAAGATCGTCTTTATTACTGCACAAATAAGTCGGTACATTGGGAAGTATCGGCTCTTCATTTAAATAGTAACGTATCATTTCCGGCACATAAGCATAAACCACTTTATCGTCGGCAACACCGGCACCGGGGGCATTAGCCAAGGCGACATTACCGGCTTTCCAGGCCCGCATCAAGCCGGGTACTCCCAATGTTGAATCCTTGCGGAATACTTCAGGATCAAGAAAATCATCATCGATGCGTCGATAAATAACGTCAACTTTTTCCAGGCCTTCAATAGTGCGCATATAAACACAATCGTCGTCATTGACCACCAGATCATTGCCTTCAACCAGTTGCACACCCATTTGCTGAGCTAAATAAGCATGTTCAAAATAAGCAGAATTATAGATGCCAGGCGTTAAGACCACACACGTCACAGGTCCATCTTGGTGCGGAGCAATGGACAGCAACATGTCATGCAAGTGGGTTGGATAATCGTCGATGGGAAGAATATCAATATTCTGCAATAACTCAGGGAATACACGCTTGGTGATAACCCGGTTTTCCAGCATATACGAAACCCCGGAGGGAACCCGTAAATTATCCTCCAGCACATACATAATGCCATCCTTGTCCCGCACCAAATCAGTGCCACAAATATTAGCCCATACGTTATGACGGGGCTTCATACCGATGCATTCCTTGCGGAAATTCTTGGAGCTGTTAATAATATCACCGGGCATTTTTCCGTCTTTGATAAAAGCCTGCTCGCTATAAACATCGCTAATAAAACAGTTTAAAGCGGTTAAACGCTGCTTTAAACCCTTTTCTATCACTCGCCACTCTTTTGCATCCATAATGCGCGGAATAATGTCGAAAGGCCATGCCCGATCAATATTTCCCTCGTCACTGTAGACTGTAAAACTAATACCCATTTCCATAATAGCCAATTCGGCCGCTATTTTTCGCTTGTCTATGTCTTCTTTTTTAAGTGAATCCAAGTATTGGCATAATCGATGACTCACCGGGCGCGACTGACATTCAGAATGCATCAGTTCATCATAAGCACTTTCAGTTTTATAGTTTTTCCAGATCGATTTCATAGTACTTCAAAAGGTGATGTTTAGTTTTAAAAAATTAAAGCATGAATAGTGCCAGCTTTAAAATATACCATGCATAAAATATGTTTTGCGTTACCGATAATCCTTTTAGGTGATATCCGAGAATAAGTGTACCCGGTACGCAGGATTTTATTCATTTACAACGACTACATGCCAAGATGGAGAAAAACAATAAAAAAGCAGCGTAGGAGTAATTATTCAGTCCCCCCTCTTTGAAAAAGAGGGGTTAGGGGAGATTTTATTAGATAAATCCCCCTCAATCCCCCTTTGTCAAAGGGGGAGGTGAACAACTACGCTAAAGCTGTTTTATTCCAGCTGCATGCTTAAATAAAAGCATTACCCTCGTCCACTTTTTTCAAAGGCGGGCGAGTAAATTGACGATAGAAACAAAGAAAACACAACGATAAATAGCCCGGTTACTTCTTTGCAAAAAAGACACGACTATAGTAAGCCATAAAACCATTAAAAAAGACTAGATTTTTATGGTGAGATTAACTTTTTTATAGGTTAATACTTCGAACAGTTTAGACAGTGATAACACCCTATCAGACTTTAAGAAATTAAATTTCCAATTCGCATCGCTTTAAGCTCAGACCGATACCATCCCTGGAAGGGTTGGTATCTGTCGACATAGAGATTATTTATCTGAAAATGTATAGTACTCTGTCATTATTTTAATGTCGGGTAAAGTTTCTTCAACTTTACCCGCGCATCTTCAGTGGTGAATCGCCATGTCATAGGGCGATAGCATTTCTTTTCTTGCCATGCCGCGATTTCCATATTTAATATTTCTTGCTCCGGAATGCACCGATCCAGACATTGACGAGACAAGATGCTCAATTCCATTTCCGCCATATTTAAACAACCGCCATGTTTTTGTGTGTAATGAGGCATCTTTCATTCTTAGGTTTACACTTTTTTGCAATAACCATCGCGTCGGGTTACGGCTAGCACCTAAACCGACCTACAAAGATTATTAGCATTTTTTGTGATAAAAAAGTGTCAACTATTTTTGGGCTTCTATGAAGGATGCCTGTAATGACTATCCAATGTATCTAGAATCCTTCGCGCTTCCTCAGATGCGAATGGCTTATATAGTCTTTCAGAAATTAAATTTCCATTACATGAAGTTTGGAGTCCATACGGATAACATCCCTTAAAGGGATGGTATCCGTTAA
>CAIMDR010000647.1 GCA_903839795.1 uncultured Methylococcaceae bacterium
CAGAAAGCTGGTCATGGGTGTAGAACCGCCTATTTGTGGGCGTTCTATGAGCTACTAAAATGCCTTTTCTATCCCATACTTGTAAGGTATGGGTGGATATTGCTATTAGCTTTCCAAATTCGTGTGGTCTGTATGTCTTCATAAATTAAATTATATAATACATTTGAATATATTAAAAGCTACTTAGTAGCACCTCTTATCAATTTATGCGCGAATCCTTACCGACAGCCTATTACAACAAGTCGCATGAGCACCAGGATTACACTTCGGAGTTGAATCCACCGATCAGACTGGCAAACTTTACAACAAAATCTTACAGTCTTATTCTAAACCAAGCCGCGTAAAGTGCCGGCAAAAATAAAACGGTTAGTAGCGTGGCTATCGCCAAACCACCCATAATGGCCACCGCCATAGGGCCAAAAAATACACTGCTGGTGAGGGGGATCATCGCTAATATGGCGGCAGCAGCCGTAAGCATAATAGGTCTAAATCGCCGTAGCGTAGACTCAACGATAGCATGCCAAGCTTCAATACCTGTGGCGCGATCTTGTTCAATTTGGTCAACCAAGATAACGGAATTACGCATAATCATTCCGGATAAGGCAATGGTGCCCAGCATGGCGACAAAGCCAAAAGGCTTGTCAAATAATAATAAAGCTATAGTGACACCAATGAGTCCTAAGGGTGCGGTTAAAATAACTAAAAACACACGAGAAAAACTTTGTAACTGCACCATTAAAATAGTCAAGACTACGATTAAAAACAGTGGCAATCCTGCGGCCACCGAAACACTGCCTTTAGTTGATTCCTCTGCCGCCCCCCCCGTTTCTATGCTAACGCCTGAGGGTAAACCGGCTTTAATATCGGTTAATTGCTGATCTATTTGCTGCGAGACCACTGCCGCTTGCAAGTCACCTTGTAAATTAGCTCTTACGATAATAGAGGGTTGACGATCACGACGCCAGATGACACCTTCTTCAAAATCCGAACTTATCGTGGCTAATTGTACTAATGGCACCCCACCGGAGGTGGTATTAATCATCAAGTCAGGCAAACGTGATAACTGTGAACGCTCCATTTCCGGGCCTCTTACCACCAAATCTATACGCTCATTACCTTCTCTAAATTCAGTGACAACCAGCTCATGTAAAGCCCCATTGATGATAGCGGCGATATCTACCGTACTAATACCTAATAGACGCGCTTTAGCTTGATCTACTTCTATATGAACGACTTTGCTGGGTTCTTCCCAATTAAGTTGCACATTAAGTAAATTCGTATTGGCACGCATCACTTCGGCAATATGACGCGCTATGTCCCGTATTTCAGTAATATTGGCACCAGTAACACGAAATTGAACGGGAAAACCCACGGGCGGGCCATTTTCTAAACGCAGCACCGAAGCACGTAAAGCAGGATAGTCGCTTTGAAATAAGGATAGTAAATCTAAACGCAAGGCTTCCCTGGCCGCTAACGTTTTGGTCAGAATAACAAATTGACTAAAACCCCGATGCGATAATTGTATATCTAAGGGCAAATAAAAGCGCGGCGCACCGGTGCCAATATAAGCGACATAATTATCCATGCCTTCATGTTGTTGTGACCAGTTTTGTAACCAAAGCTCCAGTTTCTTGGCTTGTGCATTGGTGGCCATATAAGATGCCCCTTCCGTCATCCGTAAATCGACCACTAACTCAAGTCGAGTTGAATCGGGAAAGAACTGCTGCGGCACTTTACCAAAACCAATAATAGACAACACAAACACTATCAGGGTAATGGCCAGCACGGTTTTTCGGTAGCGGACACAGCGTGTAATGAGTGCGCGTAACCAGTGGTAAAACGGTGTGTTATAAATATCGTGATGATCAGTGCTCGCGGTCTTTTGGGGTAGATTAAGACACCTCTTTAACCAGGCACTTATTTTTGAAGGGGGTGGCGCTTGCGTGTAATTAGGTAGTAAGTGATAACCCAAAAAAGGTACCAATATCACCGCAGCAAACCAAGAAATAATCAGGGCTATAGCCGATACTTGAAAAATAGATCGTGTATATTCACCCGTAGCAGAGCTTGCCGTTGCAATCGGCAAAAAACCAGCCACGGTAACTAAAGTACCCGTGAGCATTGGCATTGCTGTTGAGCTATAGGCAAACGAGGCGGCCTTAACCCGACTCCAACCTTGCTCCATTTTAGAGGACATCATTTCTACGGCAATAATGGCATCATCAACCAGCAACCCTAGTGCCAAAATCAACGTACCGAGTGATATTTTGTGCAAGCCTATGCCACTAAGATACATTACCAAAAAGGTACTGGCTAACACAACAGGAATAGTAATAGCCACCACCATACCGCTACGCCACCCTAATGAAATTAAACTGACACTGAGCACTATTACCAACGCTTCAATCAGCGACTTGACAAAATCATTGACAGAATTAGAGACAATTTTAGACTGTAAGGTCACCGGATTTAAAGCTAAACCAACAGTTAATTGAGGTTGTATTTTTGCCATGACTTTATCCAGTTCATCGCCCAAACTGATAATATCACCCCCCTCTTTCATGCTGATGCCCAATAGCAAACTATCTTTACCTTGATAGCGAATACGATTAAGGGGCGGGTCTTCATAGCCTCTATAAATATGCGCGACATCACCCAGTCGAAAATCCTGATTGTTGGCGCGTAGCCGTAATTGACGCAAGTCATCTACGGTATTGTAACGACCTGATACGGCAATGCGGATGCGTTCATCTGGTGATTCAAAGGCACCGCCAGATACGACCGTATTTTGTGCCTGTAAAATACCGATCAAAGTATTGGCATTAATACCCAAGGTCGCTAATTTGACGTTTGATAACTCAATGAAGAGGCGTTGCTCTTGTTCACCGAAAAAATCGACTTTTTCGACATAGTCTATTTTTAATAACGCCGTTCTGATTTGTTCAGCCTGTTTCTTTAAAGCGGCATAATCAAAGCCATCGCCGGTTAAGGCATACATACTGCCGTAGACATCACTAAATTCATCGTTAAACGTTAATTTTTGCAGATTTTTCGGCAAGGTGTGCCGTATGTCGCTTATTTTTTTTCGAACTTGATACCATACTTCGGGTATGTCTTTGGGTAGCGTGTCGTCTTTGGCAACAAAAAATATCAACGACTCACCGGGACGTGAAAAACTACTTAAATAGTCCAAATGTGGCACTTCCTGAAGTTTCTTTTCTAGCTTGTCCGTAACTTGCTGTTCCATTTCTTGGGCACTGGCTCCAGGCCAAGAAGCACGTATTAACATGACTTTGAAAGTAAAAGGCGGATCTTCAGATTGACCTAATTGAGTATAGGAAAACAATCCAGTCATGGTAATCACTAACATCAAATACAAAACCAAGGTTTGATGATTTAATGCCCAATCAGACATATTAAAGCGCAGAGTTGAGAGTACTTTTTTACTCATGGCGCCACCTCATTAAAGATCGGTTTAACCAATTGATCTTTAATGAGTGTATGGACACCGGCAATAGCTATTTTTTCTCCCGCCTGTAAACCCTCGCTTATTAATACCCCGTCTTCTCTAAATGGCCCCGCTATAACTGTACGTGGTTGTGCTTTATTATGGTCATCAATAACCCAAACAGCTGATTTGTTATTGATTTCGGTAAGTGCTTGACCAGGTATTAGAAATCCTGCGGAAGCTAAGTCGACCGCATCTTCAAAATTAACACTTGCAGTCATGCCTAGTTTTACTGATTCATCGGCATGGTTAATCGTAATACGTACATTAAAATTACGGGTAGCAGAATCTGCGGCTGGAGAAATTTCCCGAACCATTCCAGAATAGGTTTTTTTCTGATCTGCCCATATTTTTATAATGACTGCCGTATTCAATTTAACTTCAGACATACGGGATTCCGGGATCGCAACCAACACATCAATCGCATGAGTATCGGCAATTTTTACGATGACTTCACCGGCTTGTATGATTTGTCCGGGTTCTGCATGAATCATGGTTATAACCCCTTCGCGATCTGAGCTTAAATTAACATATTGCATTTGATTTTCTATGACCTGCGCTTGGGCTTTAATTTGAGTAAGCTTGGCGCTTGCCGTTGTAAATTGAGCCTCTCGAATATCTAAAGCTGAAGCAGAAATGAATTTTTTAGCAAACAATTGACGCTGACGCGTCAGTTCTGCCATAGCCAAGGCTTTATCTGCCTCCGCTGCACTAACCGCAGCCATTGCTGCGGTAACGTTTAAGTGATTATCAAGCGGATCCAAGTAAGCCAATACCTGCCCTTTCTTAATGAATTCGCCAAGCTCTACATTACGCTTAATGATTTTTCCATTAACTCTAAAACCTTGACCAGACTCATAGCGGGGACGAACTTCACCAACTAAGATCATGCTGGTAGAGAGCGTTTTTTCACCCACTATAGTAACCAATGCAGGGCGTGGTGGCGTTTCTACCGGCGCTGGCTTGCTACAATTGCTTAGCAATAAGGTTAATAAGCCTCCCATAATTATCTTTTTCATAAACGATATCTTGTCACTGCTTTAAATTTATATAAAAAACGCTCTATTCAGCGTTACCGAAAATGGTTATTGAACTAATTGCTGATTAATATCAACCAAATCACTTTCTGCAACTACGCCTGAGGTGGTTTTCAAGCGAATAATATTAACTAAATAACTATAACGTGCTTGCAGTAAATCACGCTTGGCACTAAATAATTGTTGTTGCGCATTGAGTACATC
>CAIMDR010000648.1 GCA_903839795.1 uncultured Methylococcaceae bacterium
GTATTTGCTTTGACAGTTGAGGTGTTGCACTTGGCAGTGAAGGTGTTGCATCCGACAGTGGAGGTGTTGCACTTGGCAGTGAAGGTGTTGCATCCGACAGTGGAGGTGCTGCCTCTCGCAATACCCCCACTGCGTCTTGCGAAACCTTGTCGGTACACGCATTTTAAGCGAGTGGGTAGTATTCTATAGCGACTGAACCTGCCCGATATTCTATAGCCTTAATGAAGGAGATGATTGTTATGTCTAATCAAGCCTATTTTCCCGCCAATGAAGCCGATCGTGTGGTCTGGCTTACCCATTTTTGCACCAAGCTAAGTACTCACAGCGCCGATTTAGGTATTAGCGCCGACGATGTTGCCAACACCCTGGCCGATGTGGGTTTTTACGTCTGGGTGATCGGTACCTGGAACCCCGCCATCCAACAAAATGCCCTGGAGGCCACCGCTTATAAAGCCAATATCGCAACCGGTGCAGGCAGCGACTTAATGCCCTTGCCTACCCATGCCGTGTTCGATCAAACGCCCGCCGTGCGCTTACCGGGTGTATTGACACGCCTGTTTAATCTGGTGCAGAGGATTAAGATTAGCGCCGCTTACAGTGATTCGGTAGGTCAGGATCTCGGTATCATCGGTAGCCAGAACAACAGCGCCCATCTTATCCCTGACTTTACCGCCACCACCGAGCGCGGTGCCAGCATTGAGCGTGTCAAGATCGTCTTTACCAAATACCATCATGACGGCGTCTCTATCGACACCCGCCGTAACAACGGCGAGTGGGAGTTTCTCGCTATCGTTATGGTAAAACCTTGGTATGACGAGCGCCCGCTGCTGGATGCCAGCGTCCCGGAAATTCGTGAATACCGTCTGCGCTGGTGGGATAAAGGCGATGCCAACGGGGAATTTTCTCCGGTGCAACGAGTCACTGTTGGGCCGTAAGGCTTAGCCGTTCGCCCTGAGCAAAGTAAACCCCTTATCGGGGCAAGTCGTTACCAAGAAACAGTCGCTGTTTGAAGCGATTTTCTGCTTTTTATATCCTCGCAAGCAATTGATTTTAAATGAAATAAAAATATTTTTCTTGAGATATTGTCGAAGGGTTGTTCATAGTTCGACAGGCTTCTCCTGAGCATAGACTACGGGCTACCCACGAACGGCTTACTTTTAAATTGTCCTGCCTTTCGTGGGTAGCCGAACAAACCGGCATTACTTACGTTGCTTAATCACAAGCAGAGCTTGTACACCCAATAATACAGTTTATTCATATTATCCCGGCTTATATTGATAGCCCAAAATAACAAATTTTTACTAAACGGGGAACAAAATGAAATTCCTTCAAAAGCTCGGTCAATTAACCATCAAATTCTTGATATTTTCACGAGCGAAAGTTAAATCAAGGTCACAAGTAATTTTCGATACAAGCCTGTTTTGGCTATCTATTGGGGCTTTAATTTTTTCACTGGGCTTATCCGTTCAAGCTGCAACCCTATCTATTAATGGTAATGTAAAGTATCAGACCATAGACGGTTTTGGCGTCAACGCCAATTCTCTTAGTTGGGATAATGGCGAGTTAAAACCGGCAATTGATATGCTGACCGACGAAATGGGTTCAAGCCTGTGGCGGGTTGTCTTCGACATGGAAGACTGGGAGTCTGTTAATGATGATTCAAATCCGGCTAATTTTAATTGGACTTATTACAACAGTCTCTATTCGAATTCCAAGTTCCAGAACCTTTGGGGGACACTGGGTTATCTCAATCAAAAAGGGATTACTTCAGGAATTACCTTAAGTTTTATGGGTCGAGTTCCTAATTGGATGAGCAGCAGCGGTAACGGCAACAACATAGCCACCAATTATGAGGATGAATGGGTGGAAATGATTACCTCCTTAGTCTATTACGCTAAAAACACGGCGCATGTATCGTTCTCAATGCTTGATCCTATTAATGAACCGGATTGGAACGGCTACGAAGGGCCCCAAGTTGGTTCTGCGCAATACACAAGGCTCCTTAATAATATCTCGCAAAAATTAAATTCATTGGGCTTAAGCGACATAAAATTCCTTGGGCCAAATACAGCCTCAATAGATACTGGCATCAATACTTACATGCCACAGATGATGAATGACAGTGCTGTGATGTTAAAAGTGGATCATTTTGGTTTTCATAACTACGAAGGTACTGCTAGCAATGCTTCACAGGCTATTAAAAGTTCCGCATACCCCAATCATAACTTTTACATGACAGAAATATCCACTCCTGCCCAAATTTTTTCCATAATGAATCAGGGAACTTCAGGCGTCCATATTTGGGATGGTTATGACAGTGTTTACAATCACGCCATCTTAATGGGCTATGGCA
>CAIMDR010000649.1 GCA_903839795.1 uncultured Methylococcaceae bacterium
AAATAATGATCATCAAATTGCTGGCCTTTGGCGGCGGCGGCACCAAATAGTGTGCGACCGGCCAGCAACAAGTCCGGGCGTTGGTTGACAAAATTGGCATCGACCAAAAAATATTTTTGTTCAGCGCCGCAACCGGAATTAACAGGCGCAATATCGGTATGACCCAGAAGTGACAAAACTCTTTTGGCGGCTTTGTTCATGGCGGCGTTGGCACGCAATAAGGGCGTTTTTTTATCCAGTGCTTCGCCCGTCCAAGACACAAATACCGTTGGAATACACAGCGTGGCACCGTTGTCGGTGGTCATGATATAAGCCGGACTGGTGACATCCCAAGCGGTATAACCGCGCGCTTCAAAGGTGGAGCGGATGCCGCCATTCGGGAAGGATGAGCCATCCGGTTCGCCTTGCACCAGCACTTTACCGCTAAATTCAGAGATGACAGAGCCGTCATTTTGTACGGAGATAAAGCTGTCGTGCTTTTCTGACGTGGCATTGGTTAACGGATAAAAGACATGCGCATAATACAGGGCACCTTTGGACAGCGCCCAGTCTTTCATTGCCAAGGCCACTACATCGGCAATGGAAACATCAAGCGCTTCATTGGCTTCAATGGTTTTCTTGACGGATTTAAAAACATCTTTAGGCAGACTTTCCTTCATTTTGCTTAACGTAAACACATCACTCGCCCATAAGCTACTCAGTGATTCCGGAGCTTTGGGAGGCATAGGTTGGCGATTGGTGATGTTTTGAACAGCCTGAACGCGAGTAGCATTTCCAGTCATTTTATTCCCCTGTGTGAGTTTGAGTGTTGTTAAATTATTAAATAGCAATAATCGAACCAACCGGCTAATTTAATTATTGTTACCGTTTAGGTCTGGTAGTGGCTTACAAGGTTAAGGCTTACCAATACATCAGCGTGATGAGGGTGGGCATTTTCAGTGCAAAAAAAGGGGGGGGTAGTTCAAAATGGTGCGGTTATGTTAATGACGGCTAATAGACGCACTATTTAGGTTTGTCACGATGCCATGTCAGAGAATGACTATTTATCTTTAGGCGTTTTGCTTTCGGGTCGGTGAAGGGTGTTTTTTAAGCAAAAAAATGCGCCGTCAGGCGCATTTTTTAAAAGATTAGTTAAAGTAACCGGATTAGAAAGTAACAGTAAAGTCGTTTGAGAATATAAATTGAGCTGTTTTTCCATCGGCGAAAGTGCTAGGAGCTCCATTGCTTCCATCTACCCAGTCATAGCGGACGTTCGGACGCAAGTTTAGCCATTTGGTAGGTTTCCAATTTAAACCCGCAGTAACTTCGTAATAACTGGCGGCATTACAGGCAGAAAGGTTGCCGGGTGCAGCGTAACTGTAATTGGCTCCGTTGGTAGCGGCGGATACACGTCCTGGAGAGCACACGCGAAGACCGTTCTGATCACGAAACCATTCAGCCCGCAGACCTACGGATAAGTTGTCTTTTAGGTCATAGTACAAATGCGAGTTGATGCCATACCATTGTGCATCTAT
>CAIMDR010000650.1 GCA_903839795.1 uncultured Methylococcaceae bacterium
GATGCCAAAGTCAGTGATCACCATGCCATCATTCCTACGACGACTCTGCCAGGCTCATTTGCCCATGATGAAGCTAAAGTGTATGAAGCGATTGTCTTGCGTTTTATTGCGGCTTTTTATCCGGCTTGTGTCAAACAGATCACGACCGTGTTGGGCACCGTTAAGCACATAAAATTTAAAACCACCGGCACGATTATCGAAGCGCCCGGTTGGCAGATACTGTATAAAAACGACTCGCCCGGTCAAGCATCAAAAGGGGATGAGACAAAAATCTTGCCCAACTTTGTCCAAGGCGAAACGGGGCCACATCAACCCACGATTAATCAGGGTAAAACCACGCCGCCAAAACCGTATAACGAAGCCAGTTTGTTGGGCATGATGGAGTCCGCCGGGAAAACGTGTGACGATGAAGAACTTAAAGAAGCCTTAAAAGAAAAAGGTTTGGGTACACCGGCAACTCGCGCATCCATTATTGAAGTGCTAATCAAGCGAAACTATATCCAGCGGCAAAAAAAGCTGTTACTCAGTACCGAATCTGGACGGCATCTTATTTCCATTATTGCGGATGACCGTTTAAAGTCGGCGGCCATGACCGGAGAATGGGAAGCCAAGCTAAAAAAAATAGAACACAACACCTACAATCCCGATCAATTTATGGCCGAGATTATTCAGTTTACCCAGCAATTAAAAGATGAATCGACCAAACCACTTTATGATGACAGCAAGCTCGGCGATTGCCCACTCTGCCAGCATCCCGTTATTGAAGGCCGGCAAGGTTATGGCTGTAGCCAATGGAAAGCGGGCTGTAAATTTGTTTTATGGAAACAGGCCTTCCATTTAACGGTTAGCCGGGACATGGCCTGTCAATTACTGCAAAACGGTCGAACCTTAAATGCTTACGTCATTAAAATAAATGATGAGGTATTTAATGCTCAACTAACGCTAAATGCCTTGGGCGAAACAGGCTATAACAAATTGCAAAATCAGCCGGTGCAAAACGTAACCGATGCGCTTGCCGATTGTCCGTTGTGCAACGGCAAGATTATTGAAACCAGCAAAGCGTATAGCTGTAGTGAATGGCGCAACGGCTGCAAAGCGGTTATTTGGAAAACCATTGCGCATAAAACAATAACTCAAGCTATGGCTAAAAAACTGTTAAGCAAAGGCGAAACCGGCGTTTTAAAAGGCTTTAAATCCACTAAAGGCACCGAGTTTGAAGTCAATCTAAAGCTGGTTGACGGTAAAGTTGAAATGGATTTTGCCGGTCGCTAATTTTTTCCTTTGGAGAGAATCCAAAAGCAACTGATAATAGTCCTATTGTTAACTTAATTATGAGATAAAAAATGTCAAACGTCTTTTCATTTACAGGAGCTATCGGTAGAGATGCTGAAGTAAGATACGCACCGTCCGGATTGGCTGTATTAAACTTTACCGTCGCCAATAATATCGGCTTTGGCGAGAAACAACAAACCTTATGGATTCGCGTAACTTTGTTTGGCAAACGCGCGGAAGGGCAATTACAAAACTATCTAAAAAAAGGTCAGCAAGTCTTTGTCTCGGGTGAATTAACCCAAAGCGAATACAAAGCCAATGATGGCACGACCAAAACCAGTTTGGAACTTAACGCCAATATTATTGATTTAATCGGCAAGAAAAATGAGTCCAGCCAGCCACAACAAAACTATCAGTCATCAGGATCTGGAGCACGCGAGCAGGCACCTGCCCGGCAAACAACCAGTAATGAAAATTTTGATGCGCCTTATGATGACGATATTCCTTTTTAGAGGACACCTTGATATAGTTATGTAAAGAATATAAATAAGCCTCTGTTATAAGAGGCTTTTTTGTTTTTATAGGGAATTTTTTTGTAAAGTTTTTATTTGACATTTATTGGTTATGTGATTCCGTGTGATTAATGTAAATTTTATGGGTAATATAAGGCATCCTTCATTCCTCGGTTTACATTTTTTGCAACACCCATCGCGTCAGGTTAGCGACAGCGTAACCCGACAAATCAACGTATCGCCATAAAGTCTCTGGTGTGAATGGTAGAGACGCGCTTTATCGCGTCTGGCACAACAGGTCTTAATAGCTTTTAATAAAGTCTCTGGTTTGAATGTGTGCTTACCTTCATTTCACAAGAACGATAACTGATGCCGAGATAGTTTCGTCCCGGTTGATTTTTACGTTAGGCGGCTTTGAGAATATGGCTGTATAATTTATTGGTGCGTATAGACATACCATAAAGTAACTCGGTGGCTTCTGTTTTTTTCTTCTCTTTGAGCATAGTCTGACGAGTCTCGAAAACGTCATAATTCTGAGTCTCTTTGCTGCTCTCGCCTTCGGTGACCAGAAATCAGGCCAACTTATTACTCCCTTCATTGCGGTATTTTTCAGTAATATTTGAAGCGATAGTGCCATTTCTGTTCTATTCTATTACACCGCTATAGATCACCATAAACAAATCGCCATGAAAGTATTTTTCGTATTGATAGTCCTCGCTTTGCTATCCGGGTGTGATAGCCTTACATTTGCTCTAAAGTCTGCGCAACGGTTTTATTCTGATTTGCCAACATCAAAAGTCGCTAAAATAATCTCCGTTGATAGATATCCAGCGTCTAAGCTAAAAACATCGAAACCTATCGCTATGAAGACGCCACTGTCAACGCCAGAGCTTACCCAGAGCATAAGCATTCCTTCCGCACCGTCAATATCAGTTGCTTCGATGACGCCACTTGAATCAAAGCCGTTTTCCCCGTCCAAGGTTCTTAAAGTCGGCTCACAAGGTGAGGCTGTGATGGCACTGGAAAAACGGCTGATAGAACTTCGTTACGAGGTGGGTGATGTCGATGGTTTTTATGACCAACAGATGTGGCAGGGTGTTATGGCATTTCAAAAGTACACCCGTTTGAAGCGTACCGGTACTTATACGTTGGAAACACAGAAAGCATTGCATGAGGCAATACCTCCTGAAGGCGTTCATCCCGAGGCGGGTTTGCCGCGTGTCGAGATAAATCTTACGCGTCAGGTGTTACTGTTTTTCGATGAACAAGGACTTAACCGCGTTATCGCGGTGTCAACCGGTTCCAATCGCAATTATTGCGAAACGTCGAAAAAATCGGGAAAACGAATTTGTGGTGTAGCTCGGACGCCGCGAGGCAAGTTTAGCGTTCAATGGAGAATTCCCGGTTGGCGCGAAAGTGATCTCGGAAAGCTTTATAATCCTTTGTATTTTAATCGAGGATTTGCAATTCATGGTTCGCCATTGGTACCTGCTGACAACGTGTCCCACGGTTGTGTCCGCATATCGTTGACAACGTCACTGTGGTTTTACGATGCCGTCAAAAACGGTACGCCAGTCATTGTGTTCGACTGATTTTTGGCCGCTTGTTCCGGACAGATACTGCTAAAAAAACATAATTATTCAGTCCCCCTCTTTGAAAAAGAGGGGTTAGGGGAGATTTTATTAGATAAATCCCCCTCAGTCCCCCTTTTTCAAAGGGGGAGGTGAATACTTACAAAAAAACAGTCAATGTCAGATCGGGTTTGAACTTATACAATGACTGATGTGTCTTAACGGATTTTATATTTCCTAAAATCTTTATGAGTTAAGACCATGAACAAGCAACTATTTAAAAATACGAAGATTGACGAAGATATTGCTATCGAATCAAGACGCAAGTTTCTGAAGAAGCTGGCTTGTGGCTCTTTGCTGACCTTAAGCGGATCGGGAGTTGCGATAGCGGCTGCTAAGCACGTAAGTCGTCACGGACACCACCCTGCACATGCAAAACCAATACACAAGGTGGTGCGACAAGTATACTCGCACCTGTTTAGCCCGCAAATTCAGGTGCCTGAACCTTATCTCCCGAGTTATGGATACAAAACGCTTGCCTTCGAGCATACGCATACCGGCGATAAATTGAAGTTAACTTATTTTGAACGCGGTAATTATATTAAAGATGCCCTGCAAGAAATCAATTATCTGCTTCGCGATTTCCGGACCGAAGATATTCACCCCATCGATACGGCCTTATTGGACCAGTTGTTTGATCTTAAGCAAACGCTGGGGGTTAATAAACCTTTTCATATTATCTCCGGTTATCGCTCTCCGTTTACTAATGCCCTGTTACGCAAACATAGCCATGGCGTTGCCGAACATAGTTTTCATACGCAGGGCAGGGCTATTGACATAAGGCTTGAAGGTGTATCCTCTAAAATGATAAGAAATGTTGCGCTGTCCATGGCGCAAGGTGGTGTGGGCTATTATCCCCGGAATAATTTTGTCCATTTGGATACCGGTAATTTTAGAACGTGGTAGTTTTTATCTCCAGCCATAATGCCATCCGTATCTTGGATGATACCAGCCCCACCCATAATTTGGATGATACCTCCAGTCATATCCCGAACCAGGGCGCACATAAGTAGGTGAAACATATTTTACACCAACCGGCGTCGGGTATACCCGGTAGGGTTCTTCCGCACAACCAATAACGGAAATAGTTAAAAAAACTACAATAATAAGTGATTTCATGATCTTATCTCGTTAAACTTGATTTCGGAGGAATTCAGCTATTAACCAGCAGGCAGGAATAAGACCACTTAAGCGTAGACTATCTGGTATTTCCGGCACTTAATCTACTTAACGTGTTGACGCTGTTACTGTCTTTGGGAATCTTACAAGAAACGTTGGGGTGGCGCTAACCTACGCTGTTTTCCATTGGAAATTATCACGCTGATTCCTGCGCAGTGTCAAGGTTTGTAAAAGAGTTATCCATCGCTACTGTAGACAGGCTGTTTTCGGGTATAATTTACAACATTTTTAACTCAGGGCACTAAGACGTTATGTCAAAAATCAATAAAGTTGTATTGGCTTATTCTGGAGGTTTGGATACTTCCGTTATTCTTAAATGGTTACAGGATGTTTATGCCTGTGAAGTGGTTACTTTTACGGCGGATTTAGGGCAGGGCGAAGAAGTTGAACCGGCGCGTGCAAAAGCCAAAGCCGCTGGCATAAAAGATATTTTTATTGAAGATTTACGTGAAGAGTTTGCGCGTGATTATGTTTTTCCAATGTTTCGCGCCAACACGGTCTATGAAGGTGAATATTTGCTGGGCACGTCAATTGCCCGTCCTTTAATTGCCAAACGCTTGATTGAAATAGCCAACGAAACGGGCGCTACGGCCATTTCTCATGGTGCGACCGGCAAAGGCAATGATCAGGTGCGTTTTGAGTTGGGCGCTTACGCTTTACGTCCTGATATACAGGTTATTGCACCATGGCGTGAATGGGATTTAAACTCCAGGCAAAGTCTGCTGGCTTATGCTGAAAAGCATGGTATTGCTGTAGAACAGAAAAAAGGCAAAACCTCGCCTTATTCAATGGATGCCAATTTACTGCATATCTCTTATGAAGGTCGTATTCTGGAAGATCCGTGGGCGGAGCCTGAAGAAGATATGTGGCGCTGGACAGTTTCTCCTGAAGCGGCACCCGATCAAGCGACTTATATAGAATTAACGTATCAACAAGGCGATATTGTTGCGATTGATGACGTGGCTTGTTCGCCAGCGACGGTTCTTGAAAAATTAAACAAAATTGCCGGTGATAATGGTATCGGTCGCCTGGATATTGTTGAAAATCGTTATGTTGGCATGAAATCACGCGGCTGTTATGAGACGCCTGCCGGTACGGTTATGCTAAAAGGCCATCGTGCAATTGAGTCATTAACCTTGGACAGGGAAGTGGCGCATTTGAAAGATGAATTAATGCCACGTTATGCCTCGTTGATTTATAACGGTTATTGGTGGAGCCCTGAGCGAAAAATGTTGCAAACCATGATTGATTCTTCACAAGAGTCTGTGAACGGTAAAGTTCGGCTTAAGCTGTATAAAGGCAATGTAATTGTCGTGGGCAGAGCCTCTGAAACCGATAGTCTGTTTGATGAAAGTATTGCCACCTTTGAAGATGATGGTGGTGCTTATAATCAAAAAGATGCCGAGGGTTTTATTAAACTAAACGCGCTGAGAATGCGTATAGCCGCGGCTAAACGCTTGCGTTAAACGGGTTAATAAAAACAGGACAAATGTTATTTAACTTGTATAATTGGTCGGCATAAAGTTCCTATAATAATAACAATGTTCGAGCGGGCTGTTTTGGGACGCCTGGTTTGAGAGGAAGTCAATAATGAGTGAGTTGCACGAGATAAAATCAGAGCTTGTGGTTCTGCAAAGTATACCGTCGGATCAAGGCTTGATTAAAGTTAACCGATGGCTAATGGCTATGGTTTTTTTCTTGATGACCGTCATTGTTGTTGCCGGCTTTTTCTTGTTGCCTGCTAATGACGTTACCCGATTTAAAAAATCTGAAGTCAATATAACCGAAATAAACCCTGTGTTGTCTGCTGAAGTTAATACCTTGAAAGGACAGTTTGTCGGCTTGGTCAGTGGCTCAATCGAGAGCAAATTAAGGGCATTGGAAGACAGCGTTCGAATGGGCACGGTTTCTAATGCCTTAGGGACGATTGAGGATTTAAAAAATGATGTTAAAGTCCTGCGATCTTACTCAGAACCTGCCAAAAAAGAGAAAGTAGTTATTGCCAATGCGCAATTAATTCAGGAAATGTCTGAGTTAAAGCGTCTTGTTTATCTGACGTTAGCTTCTTGTGGGTTAATGCTGGCGGCAGTTGGAGGTATCTGGTTTAAAAATCGATATCGCCTGCCTTATAAAGAAGCCATCATGCGTCATTTAGGCAAGCAATAAGGGTAGTCGCACTCCCTATAGACTTTCAGAAATTAAATTTCCAAAATCCCTCAAAAATTCACAAAAATCGTAATAAAACACGTTTAAAATACACGCATTTACAATCCTTATAATAAGCCTAGCAATGATAAC
>CAIMDR010000651.1 GCA_903839795.1 uncultured Methylococcaceae bacterium
AACAAACCAAGGTTTGTACTCCGATGCCAACGCGCTCTTCGACTCACTCCAACACCCGGCATTTACAAGCCAACTTTAACCCGACACAAAACCAACCCGGAGTACAAAATCGGAGTACAAACCTTGGTTTGTACCTAATAACCGCAGCAATCCCCTAAAAACCAAGGTCTACACTTCATTGTTTGTTTTTGTACGATGTGCGTTTATAAATTAATTACCCTCCAATGCTTGTATTTACGAGTAAACCGGAGTAAAAACCAATATTTTATGCCAATAGGGGTTACTCTATTTTATGTTCAAGAGAGGCTTGCATACACCCATGCATTTGTTTGTTGATAACGCGGCTTATTTTATAAGCAGTGCAATTTACAAAAAAAGGCTTTTATTAAAACAGGAACCTGTTAAATTGCATTTATTGGCGACTATTAAAGCCTGTTTGTTGGAAAAAAACTGGCAGTTAAATCATTGGGTTATTTTAGACAATCATTACCATCTTCTGGCAATCAGTGATAAAGGTGATGACATGTCAAAAATTTTCCGTAAAATCCACAATTTATCTACTGAGTTTATTCAAAAGTGTGAGTGTTGTGATTTACCTGTTTGGTGGAACTACTGGGATTATTGTCCGCGTGATGAAAAAGATTATTTAATTCGCCTGAACTATCTGCTTAATAATCCCATTAAACATGGCTATGTTACTAATTTAATGGATTATCCTTATTCGAGTTTTCATATAGCCTTGGAAAAATATGGACGAGATGCTTTGGCGCAACAGTTTAAGGATTATCCCGAATATAAAGAGTTGTCTGTGGCTGAAGATTAACTATATCCGCTAAAGACCACTCACTCATGCGATGTCATACAAACCAAGATTTGCACTCCACCAATCTTGATATTAACAGAAGCATAAACACCACCTAATGTGTCAGGGCAATTAGAAATATGAGTAATTTTAGCTTTTTGCAACAAGAATGGTTTCCGATACATGACAGCGTTTCTAAAGCAGAAAGCTATTTAAATTCCGACCCCCGTGCGGCGTGCTGGTATGCACGGATGACGCTGGAGCAGGTTGTGGATTGGTTGTATATGTACGATCCCAACTTTGTTTGTTATGAAAGAAGCTTGGGCGCACGGGTTTATGAACCGACTTTTAAGGTGAATGCCGGTGAGGGTATCTTTACCAAAGCGACCTTGGTGATTGCTATTGGTAATCGTGCGGCTCACGCTAAAGCGACTAAAAAAGTCGATGCCATGACGGCAATTACCGAGTTGTTTCATATCACTTATTGGTTGGCAAGAACCTATGGCAAAAGCCAACGTCCCGATCCTGCGCTGCAATTTAAGCAAGCCCTCATTCCCAAAGTCCAGCAAACGGATGTGATCTCACTTGAGCAATTACTCAAGCAAGAAGAGGCGTTAAAACTTCAGCACCTTGAAAATGCCGCTCTTAAAGCCAAACTTGAAGGCTTGGCGGCGATAGAGCAAGAGTTAACTACACTGCGGGCTGAAATTGCCAAAGCCAAAGCGGTCAATCAAACCGAACAAGATCCGCACGATTACAACGAAGCACAAACCCGCGATTATTTTATCGACTTGTTGCTGAATGAAGCGGGCTGGCGTTTAGATAAACCCGAAGACAGGGAGTTTGAAGTGGCCGGTATGCCGAACGATAAAGGCATCGGTTTTGTTGATTATGTGTTGTGGGGTGATGACGGCAAACCGCTGGCTGTCGTCGAAGCCAAACGCAGTCGCCGTGATGCACGAGTCGGTCAGCAACAAGCCAAGCTCTATGCCGATTGTCTGGAAGCCCGCTATCAACGCAGGCCGGTGATTTATTACACCAGCGGTTATGAACATTGGTTTTGGGATGATACCCAAGCAGCCCCTCGCCGTGTTGAAGGCTTTTATAAAAAAGATGAGCTGGAATTATTGATGCAACGCCGTTCCAGTCGGTTGTCATTGGCCAGTGCGACCATCAATGCCGGTATTGCCGGCAGAACCTATCAAGCGCAAGCGATTCGCAGCATCACCGAAGCCATTGAGCAGCATAATCAACGCCGAAGTTTGGTGGTGATGGCAACGGGTTCCGGTAAAACACGGATGGTCATTGCCTTGGTTGATTTGTTGGTGCAATGTAATTGGGCTAAGCGGGTGTTGTTTTTAGCGGATCGGGTGTCCTTGGTTAGACAAGCCAGCAAAGCCTTCGTTAAGTTTGCGCCCAGTCTGGGTGTGGTGAATTTACTGGAAAACCCCAGCTCACAAGGTCGTGTGTACGTCAGCACGTATCCCACCATGCTGAACATGATTAATGATACCAGTAGTGATGTTAAACGCTTTGGGATTGGTCACTTTGATTTGGTGATTGTTGATGAAGCGCATCGGAGTATCTATCAAAAATACGGCGCAATATTCAGTTACTTTGATAGTTATTTAGTAGGGCTGACCGCCACACCCAAAGACGAAGTGGATCGTAATACCTATCGCTTGTTTGAGCTGGATCAAGGTCTGCCGACTTATGCTTATACTTTGGAAGAAGCGATTGCCGACGAGTATTTGGTGCCACCCAAAGCCGTTTCAGTACCGTTGGCTTTTTTACGGCAAGGCATCAAGTACAAGGATTTAAGCGAGGACGAAAAACAACAATGGGATGAATTGGATTGGGGTGATAAAGAACCACCGGAACAAGTCGATTCAGCCGCGTTAAATAATTGGCTGTTTAATGAAAATACCGTGGATCGGGTTTTGGAGCATCTCATGACTCAAGGCGAACGGGTGGCGAGTGGTGACCGGTTGGGAAAAACCATTATTTTTGCTAAAAATAACGCCCACGCTGAATTTATCGCCGAGCGGTTTAATAGCAATTTTCCTGAATACAACGGTCAATTTGCCAGAGTCATTACTTTTAAAACGGAGTATGCGCAATCGTTGATTGATGATTTTTCGGTAAAAGACAAGATGCCTCATATCGCTATCAGTGTCGATATGTTGGACACTGGTATTGATGTGCCTGAAGTGGTTAACTTGGTGTTTTTTAAGATTGTTCGCAGTATCACCAAATTTTGGCAAATGATCGGTCGTGGCACACGACTTTGTGAGCATTTATACGGGCCGGGTTTGCATAAGGCGTTTTTTAATATCTTCGATTTTTGCGGCAACCTGGAATACTTTAATGAAAATCCAAAAACGAGTGATGGCCTGAATAGCGACAGTTTAGACACCCGATTATTTAAAACGCGCGTTGAGTTATTGACGGGTTTCGATACCCAAGATAAACACAAGACGCTGCAAGAAGAAAAAGCAGGCTATACCAACACCTTGCGGGATGATATTGCCCACACTTTGTATGAGCTGGTGGCCAGTATGACGATGGCCAATATTATTGTCAGACCCAAGCGTTTGTATGTTGAAAAATACAGTCAACGGGAAAGTTGGGCTGTCCTTAATGACAGTGATGCGGCGCACATTTCAAATGAATTAGCCGCCTTACCGACACAACTACGCGATACCGAAGAAGAAGCCAAGCGTTTTGATTTAATGATTTTACGGGCGCAACTGTGCTTGTTAAACAATCAAGCTGGTTTGGATAAAATCAAAAGCATCATTATGGAGATTGCCGGTGCGTTAGAGCTGCAAGAGAGTATTCCTGCCATACGTCAACAGATGCCCTTGATTCAGAGTTTAACAACCGAAGAATGGTGGCAGGATGTGACGTTGGGGATGTTGGAACAGGCTCGGCGCCAATTGCGTTTACTGATTAAGTTACTTGAAAAAACCAAGCGCCCGATTGTTTATACGGATTTTGAAGATACGTTGGGTGTTGATACACAGATTGATTTACCTCTGAAACCGGTTGGCCTTGATTACGAGCGTTTTAAAAAGAAAACGCGAGCTTTTTTAAATGAGCATGAAGATCGTTTGGCCGTACAAAAGTTACGCCGTAATTTGCCGATTACGGGCACTGACTTGGATGAGCTGGAAAAGATTCTGTTGGAACAAGCGGTCAACGATAATGAACTGATCGAAAAAGCCAGGCAAGAAGCCGGTGGCTTGGGGTTGTTTGTACGTTCACTGGTTGGTTTGGAACGTAATGCCGCAGTTGAAGCCATGAGCGAGTTTTTAAATGATACCAAGGCCACGGCAAGCCAGTTAGATTTTGTAAAGCTGATCGTTGAGCATCTAACCAGTGATGGCGCTATTTCTGATAGGCGATTGTATCAATCACCGTTTATTGACGTATCACCTGCGGGACCTGAAGATATTTTCCCGGCGGCAAAAGTCGAGCAACTGTTTGCGATTGTTAAAGATATTCGTGATCGTGCTGTGGCTTAGGAATACGCATGAAATAACTTGGGCATCTAGCTCCCTCTCCCTTCGGGAGAGAGTTGAGGGAATATAAACAGTTAAGTTATTTCATGCACGTTCATTAGGTAACGCGCAATAAATACCTCCCAATCATTGCCTGACTCTGGGAGTTCGCCGACTTAATAATTTCTACAAAAAGCCTATGGAGATTATAAAGTGAGGGTTTATTTATTGTAAGCGGCCTAAAAGCCGGAGTACAAACCTTGGTTTGTATTGCAAACTAACACGTTGTCGGGTACGTCACTGCTATTAAGTTAAGTATGTGGAGACAATAAAGTGGGGGCTTATTTATTACGAGTTGCCTTAATACATTAACGGTAATAACGACTATTTTGTTAACCGCTATAACTTGTTGGCTGCATTGTTCTCCGAGGGGGATTTATTTAACAAATCTCCCGTAGCTCCTCTTTTTCAAAGAATGACTGAGTAACGACATGGAAATAACAAGGTGTTTTTATCTTGGCAAAACGCCAATGCCTAAGCATAAACCGGAATACTCCGGTAAAATACAGCTTTTGTTTCCGCCTGAGCTGTTTTGCCATGAATAACGATTTATTTCTCTACGATACCGAACGTTTAAAAACGATTGCCTCGGACGATACGGTGAAGCAGGGCTTGGCTTATTTCTCCGAGAAGCGCGTGTTTGCGCTGGATGTGCTGGATAATGTGCTAACGGCTCAAGTAGAAGATGCGGATGTTACCGAGCCTTATTGGGTGGAACTGACGCAGGGCGAAGGCAATGAGTTGGTGGTCAGTTGTGATTGTCCGGAGTCCGGTTTCTGCAAACACGCCATTGCTGCTTTATATAGTTACGCTGAAGAATTTGGTTATGACGACGACAAGATTTTAGGCAGTGCGGTCGATGAGGCTATTTTAGAGCGGGTAAAAAAAGGCCGGAACGAAGTTGCTGTTAAATTAATCAGCGGTAATTTAGGTTTTGGCACTTGGCAGGCGACGTCGATTATTTCTGCTACGCATACAAAAAAATCATATCAGGTACAAATTCGCTCACTGGATCAACGGTTAAATTATTGTACTTGTCCGGATCTGGCGACCAATCGTTTAGGTACTTGCAAACACATTGAAGCGGTTTTGCATTTTGCCAAGAACAAACCGGGTTATAAGCAACTAAAGAAAGCCGGTTGTCCGGTTTCATTTGCGTATTTGGCTTGGGAATCAGCGACTCGTCCGGTTATTCGTTTGCATAAAACCGCGCAGGTTGATGCGGATTTAACGGCTCTTTTTTCAGAATTCTTTGGTCAGGACGGTGTTTTTAGCGGTCGATTGCCTGAAGATTTTTTTCGTTTTTCCGAGCAGGTGTTGGGACGCGACGATTTTTTTGTGGGCGATGATGCGGCGCACTATGTGCATCAATGTGCGGAGGATGCGTCGCAAGTGGTGCGATCTCAGCAGATTACCCAAGAAATTATGCGGGTTAATGGCGCTCTTCCGGGTATTAAAGCCCGCTTGTTTCCTTATCAAACCGAAGGCGTGGCGTTTTTGGCCTCCCGTGGCCGCGCCTTGTTGGCTGATGATATGGGCTTGGGTAAAACCTTGCAGGCGATTTGCGCCGCTTCCTGGCTGGTTGATAATGCGGGTATCAAGAAAGTTCTGGTGGTATGTCCGGCTTCGTTAAAACATCAGTGGGCCAGAGAAGTTGAAAAATTCACGTCACATTCTGTGCAAATTATTCAGGGTGCGGCAGAAAACCGGTTTGTACAATATCGGGCTGATGCGCTGTTTTTTATCGTTAATTATGAATTGACGGTACGTGATCTTAGCGTGATCAGCGAAACGCTAAAACCTGATTTAGTGATTTTGGATGAAGCGCAACGCATCAAGAATTGGCGCACTAAAATTGCCTCAACGATTAAGTTAATCCCCTCACGCTATATGTTTGTGTTGAGCGGCACGCCGCTGGAAAATCGTCTTGAGGATTTATACAGTCTGCTACAAGTGGTTGATGCGCGGGTGCTGGGGCCGCTGTGGCGCTGTTTGCTGGAGTTTCATGTAACCGATGAGCGCGGCAAAGTGATTGGTTATCGTAATCTGTCGGAATTAAGGCGGCGTATCGCATCGGTGATGTTAAGGCGTAATCGCAGCTTGATCAGTGATCAATTGCCGGACAGAACCGAAGTGCGGCTGGATATTCCTTTGGATAAAATGCAAAAGGAATTACATGACTCGGCCATGCAGGCGGCAGGGCAGTTGGCACAAATAGCCAAGCGCAGGCCGTTAACGCCTGGCGAGCAAAATCGGATGATGTCCGCTTTGCAACAGGCACGCATGGCTTGTGATGCAGCCGGATTGGTGGATAAAGTAACTCAAGGCTCACCCAAGCTGGATGAGTTATACCGGTTGCTGGAAGAATTGTGTTTACAAAGTAATCGCAAAGCCGTTATTTTTTCGCAATGGGCGTTAATGACGGAAATGGTGGAGTCTTTAGTCAAGGCGATGGGGCTGGGTTGTGTGCGTTTGCATGGTGGCATTCCCGGTCATAAACGCGGCGATTTGATGGACAAGTTTCTGCGGGACGATGCGATACAAGTCTTTATTTCTACCGATGCCGGTAGCGTGGGTTTAAATCTGCAATCAGCCACGGTGTTGATTAATCTGGATATGCCTTGGAATCCTGCGGTATTGGATCAGCGTATCGCACGCATACACCGGTTGGGGCAAAAACAAAATGTGCAGGTTTTTTTGTTGCTGGCCGAAGACTCTTATGAGCAGCAGGTTGCCAAGCTGGTAAAAGGCAAACGGGATTTGTTTAATAATGTTGTCAGCCCGGAAGCCTCTGAGGATGTGGTCGGGGTTTCCAAAAAAATGCTGCAAACTTTGATAGATGATTTGGCGGGTGTTGCGGCAGATAAGGTCGAAGATAATAGACCGGTTGAAGCTATTGAGGTGCCTTTACCGGATGCCGCAGAACAAACACAGGCTCAAATCGTTAAAAAAGAGGGCGTTGTCGAAACGCAAGAAGATAACCAGATTCGACAATTGATAGAAAAAATCCAGCGTACCTTTACTACCCGTATTGTCCGTATTCTGGGTTCTGGTGGCGGCTTGCTGGTGGTTGTTAACCAGTCCGACGATGCTGATGAGGAGTCGGCACAGACCTTATCCGAGCCAGATGTCCCTGTTGTTGTTATTGATTCACGAACCCTTGCCGGCTTACAGCGCTTGGGTGCGGCCTCACCGGTTACCGGTTCCAGATTGCTGTTTGAGCCTGAGGTTAAAAGCCTAAAAACGTTAAATCCTCTGGTTGTTATGGCCGAGGCAAAACTGCGTTCTGCGGAAATTTTAATGGAACAGCAAGTCAGCGCCGGTGTCATGGATTTATTGGCCGCCTCCCTGTTGGCCAACGCGGCGGCCATTGCCGGACTTATCCACGTTCCCGCAGCGGATACCGCAGTCTTGTGGTTATACAGTGACGTTTTGCCACAACAACTATTAACCCAAGATCAAGTGACGGCGATTGTGCGTGCTTTATCTTTA
>CAIMDR010000652.1 GCA_903839795.1 uncultured Methylococcaceae bacterium
GTGCTAGGCACTTTGCCGATTATTGGCGCGTTTCGCAGTCAGGCGGGCTGGGTTGCCGTCGCCAGGCCTGCCGCGTTCGCACAACTATTGTTTATGGCTTTATCTTATGGCTGTCTGACCTATAGTTGTTTGACGCATGATTTTTCGGTCAAATACATCGCCACCAATTCCAATACTTCATTGCCTGTCTTGTATTTAATTTCAGGCGTATGGGGCGCACATGAAGGTTCATTATTATTGTGGGGTTTGGTGCTCACGATATGGACCGGTTTGGTCGCGCAATTTAGCAAAAGCATTCCAGACGCTACCTTGGCTCGAGTGTTAGGTGTCATGGGGTTGGTTTCAATCGGCTTTATCCTGTTTTTATTGCTGACTTCCAATCCGTTTGAACGTCTTTTTCCTGCGCCTTTGGAAGGACGGGATTTAAATCCTTTATTGCAAGATCCCGGTTTGGCCATCCATCCGCCCATGCTGTATATGGGCTATGTCGGTTTTTCTGTGGCCTTTGCTTTTGCTATCGCCGCTTTACTTGAAGGTCGATTGGATGCCGCTTGGGCAAGGTGGTCAAGACCGTGGACTAATATGGCCTGGATGTTTTTAACGCTGGGTATTGCCTTGGGTAGTTGGTGGGCTTATTACGAATTAGGCTGGGGCGGCTGGTGGTTTTGGGATCCGGTAGAAAATGCCTCGTTTATGCCCTGGTTGGTAGGAACGGCTTTAATACATTCACTAGCTGCTACTGAAAAACGCGGTGTTTTTAAAACATGGACGGTTTTACTGGCGATTTTTGCTTTTTCATTGAGCTTGTTAGGTACTTTTCTGGTGCGTTCGGGCGTATTAACTTCGGTACATGCTTTTGCCAGTGATCCGGCACGCGGCCTGTTTATTCTGATATTTTTAGCGGTCGTGGTCGGCGGTTCATTATTGCTCTACGCTGTCAGAGCACCTACCGTTAAAAGCAGTGCAACGTTTGAATTGGTCTCTCGAGAATCGGCAATTTTACTCAATAACGTTCTGTTGGTAGTAACGGCAGCCAGTATTTTACTGGGTACTTTGTATCCTTTGGTGATTGATGCCTTGGGCTTAGGCAAGATTTCTGTCGGCCCTCCGTATTTTAATGCTGTATTTATTCCCTTAATGGCTCCACTGTCTGTTGCCGTCGGCTTGGGCATGTTATTACGCTGGAAAAAAGATTCCATCAGTCAGTTGGTCTTGCGAGTGCGCTGGATTATCGCGGCTTGTGTCGCGGGTGGTTTGTTGCTGCCTGTGCTGATGCCTTTTTATTCCTGGGGTGCGGCGTTGGGCTTAACGCTGGCATTGTGGACGGTTGCCGTTACCGTGCTGTCTTTTATTGATCGCTTGGGAGCTAAAGGTTTTTCATGGCAACGACTGCAAACAGTACCTGCCGGTTTTTATGGCATGACCATCGCGCATTTAGGGATTGCCGTGTTTGTGACCGGAATCACTTTAACCAGCGTTTACAGTGTTGAAAAAGATGTGCGTATGGCACCCAGCGAAAGCATCGATATGTCCGGTTATATTTTTGAGTTTCATGGTGTTAAACAAACCAAAGGCCCCAACTACGTAGCTCAACAGGCATTTGTAACCGTCAGTCATGACGGCAAGCAGGTTGCCCAACTGGAACCACAAAAACGCGTTTATCAGGTGCAAACCATGCCGATGACTGAAGCGGCGATTGATGCCGGATTGTCCAGGGATTTGTTTGTTGCTATCGGTGAACCGCTGGGTAATGAAGGCGCGTGGAGTTTACGGATTTATTACAAAGCCTTCATTCGCTGGATCTGGATGGGCGCGGTATTTATGGCTGTCGGTGGATTGTGTGCGGCTTGTGACAAGCGTTATCGGGTTGCGAAAATAGCACAGTGACCGGTTAATTGAATTTATTATCGACTAGTCAACTACCTTAAAATATTGAGGAATCATTATGGCAAATCTACATATTGAAAACATTAACCCGGAAGCGGTATCCGCTTTTCAACACGCCAGCATTACGCAGCAGCAACGCATTAAAAAATTGCTTGAATATCTTATTTTGCAACAAACTCGACCCGATCAGGTGGCAACTCCAAAAACTGCTTATGCTTTTTTAAATGAGGATGTCTGGGAAGGTGAAGGGCCTACAGATTTAGCGGATAATCATGATCATTATTTGTACGATAATCCATGATAAAAGATTACCGTATTTTTGTTGATACAGGGGCTTATTTAGCACTTTTTCATAAAGCAGATCAGCGCCACCAACAAGCTTATAAGGCATGGCTGGAATTAGAAAAACAACAACGGAAAATCTATATCACAAATCACATTGTTGATGAGTTGGCAACGCTTTTGGCACGCCGGACTGAGTATGCGTTTGCAAGCAGAAAAATGGTGCAAATCTATGCTTCTGAACTGGTTGTTATTGAACGTAGCAGTGAAGCTGATGAACACTGTGCTTTAACGTTATTTCAAAAGTATGCCGACCAAAAAGTAAGTTTTACTGATTGCTTGTCATTTGTTGTTATGCAGCGTTTAGAAATAAAACAGGTTTTTACTTTTGATTATCATTTCTCGCTGCCGGGTTTTAACATATTTCCATCACCCTACTAGTTTTGCACTTAAAAAATCGAAATGCTTAAATTTATAATCCCTTTACTATTATTCATCATCCTTGCGGTGTTTTTGGCGCTGGGTTTAAATCTTAATCCCGGCGAAATTCCTTCACCGTTTATTAACAAACCCGCGCCGAACTTTTCCGCTCCCAAGTTGCAAGCGCCTGAGCAAAAATTAATGCCTGCCGATTTAAAAGGTAAAGTCTGGCTGTTTAATGTCTGGGCATCGTGGTGTGTGTCTTGTCGTGCCGAACATCCGATATTGAATCAGTTGGCTCAACAACAGGCGGTTGTTATTGTCGGGTTGAATTATAAGGATGATCCTAATGACGCTCAAAAATGGCTGGATACGTTGGGAAATCCCTATAACGTCAGTATTATGGATCAGGATGGCCGCATCGGTATAGACTATGGCGTTTACGGTGTGCCGGAAACTTTTGTCATTGATAAAAAAGGCGTGATTCGTTACAAACATACCGGCCCGGTTACTGCGGAAGATGTGCAGCAAATCTTTCTTCCTTTAATTGCCAAATTACAAGCGGAACCTTAATGAAGCGTTTATTGTTTATTTTTCTGTTGATGGTGTCCGGTAGCAGTTATGCACTGGATTATCGGCAATTATCTGATCCCAAGCAGCAAGAAAGCTACGAGACTTTGACCTCGGAATTACGTTGTCTGGTGTGTCAAAACCAAACCATCGGTGATTCCAATGCCGAACTGGCCGCAGATTTGCGCAGGCAAGTTTATGAGATGTTGGAACAAGGAAAATCCAAGGAAGAAATTGTGCAGTTTATGACCGATCGCTACGGTGACTTTGTGTTATATAAACCGCCTTTTAAAGGCAAAACCAGTGTGCTCTGGATTGCTCCGGTGGTGTTTTTATTAATGGGTTTAATCGCGGTATTTGTTTTTATCCGACGTAAAAAAGCCGCCGCCATTTTGCATTCTGACCCAGGAACCTTGCAAAGGGATGTCGAAAAACAAAAAAAAATTCGCAGTTTGTTGGAAAAAGGTGATCGCTCTTGAATATGCTATTTTTACTAATTGTCAGTGTTCTGATATTAATCGCTTTTTTACTGATCTTGCCACCGCTATGGCGTAAACAAACGGTTCAAGAGGCTGACCTTGACCAACGCAATATCACCATTGCGCAGCATCGTTTGGCTGAACTTAAAGAAAACCGGTTGTCAGGTGGCTTAAGTCAGGCGCAATATGATGAACAATTAGCCGATCTTGAGCAGGCTTTGAGTGATGACCTGGAAATAAAAAGCCACGTAACCGTCGCAAAAAGTCAGGGCAGGTGGGTGATTTATGTCTTGGCTTTGGGTATTCCTTTGTTGGCAGGGTCACTTTATTTTACTTTGGGTAATTATCAAGCCATCAGTCACAGCGCTGAAATGTCGGTCGATCCGGAGGCGCTCAAGCTTGCAGAAATCAACAAAATGGTTGGCGGTTTGGCCGAAAAGATGAAAGCCAATCCTGATGACGCTAAAGGTTGGTTAATGTTGGGTCGTTCTTATAAAGCTTTGGATCAATTTCCTAAAGCCGTTGATGCGTTTGCCAATGCCTATCGTTTATTGGGTGATCAAGCTGAAGTTATGTTGCTTTATGCCGATGCCATTGCTTATGCCAATGATAAAAACCTGGCAGGCAAACCCACAGAATTGGTCTTTAAAGCCTTGGCACTGGAACCGGACAACATGAACGCCTTATGGCTGGGTGGCATGGCAAAAGTCCAACAAGGTGATCCTGCTACGGCGATCAAGCTATGGAAAAAACTGGAAACGTTACTGCCACCCAACTCTGAAGCCTTGCAAGAAATACAAGACTTACTGGCTAAAATTGAAAGTGAATCACCTCAAGCAGCAACTCAATCAGAAGCTGACCAACCCACCCAAGTGGCGGGAGTTGCTCTTGAGGTACAGGTTAGTTTGGCACCGGAGTTACTAAAAGCGACCAGTCCCGGCGATACGGTTTTTGTTTATGCGCAAGCGTTATCCGGCCCTAAAATGCCCTTGGCCATCGTGCGTAAACAGGTTTCAGATTTGCCGTTAACAGTTAGTTTAAACGATACCATGGCAATGATGCCCACTATGAAATTATCCAATTTTTCTCAGGTTAAATTACTGGCGCGTATTTCAAAGTCGGGTAATGCCATGTCACAATCGGGTGATTTAATAGGCAGTATTGACCAGGTTACTTTGGCGGATAAAAAGAAAAATATAATAGTCATTAACGGATCAGTTAAATGATGGATCAATCGCTCAAGTTCGATCTGGCGCTGATCAATCGTTATGACAAGGCGGGGCCGCGCTATACCTCATACCCAACAGCACTGGAATTGCATGACGGCTTTACTGATGAACACTATCGTCAACACATAGCCAAATCCAATGCGGCCGGTGGCCCGTTATCGCTGTATTTTCATATTCCTTTTTGCGATACCGTGTGTTTTTATTGTGCCTGCAATAAAATCGTCACTAAAAACCGCAAACATGCAGAACCTTATCTGGCTAATCTGTATAAAGAAATTGCCCTGCAAGGGGATTTGTTTGATTCCAATCGGGTGGTTAATCAGTTACATTGGGGCGGTGGCACGCCGACTTTTTTAAGCTTTGAGCAAATGCAGCAGTTAATGGCAATAACCCGTCAGCATTTTTTGTTAAAAGATGACGACAGCGGTGAATATTCCATAGAAGTTGATCCCCGGGAAACCCATTCGCAAACCATTAAACAATTGCGTGAACTGGGCTTTAACCGAATCAGTCTGGGTTTGCAGGATTTCGATCCAGCCGTACAAAAAGCTGTTAATCGTATTCAAAGTGAAGAACAAACCTTTAGTGTGTTAGAAGCCGCACGCGCTGAAGGCTTTCGCTCAACCAATATTGATTTAATCTACGGTTTGCCGCTGCAAACGGTTACTACCTTTGCCAAAACCCTGGACACCATACTGGCGGCCGCGCCGGATCGCTTCTCCATATTCAATTATGCGCACATGCCGAATCGGTTTAAAACCCAACGCCAGATTAGCGATGCCGACATGCCCAGTGCAGAAGTTAAGTTGGATATTTTGCAAATGGTAGGTCTTAAGCTGACAGAAGCCGGTTATGTTTATATCGGTATGGATCACTTTGCCAAACCCGATGATGAGTTGGCTATTGCCCAACGGGAAGGCAAGTTGTATCGAAATTTTCAGGGTTATTCAACCCATTCGGATTGTGATCTGATAGGTTTTGGCATCACCTCCATTGGCAGGGTAGGGGATGCGTACAGCCAGAATGTTAAAGAACTGGATGAGTACGACCGCCTGATCAGCCAAAACAAATTACCGGTTTTTAAAGGGGTTGAACTGGATGAGGACGACAAGTTACGCCGCGCCGTAATTACTCAAACCATCTGCCATTTTGGCTTAACCTTTGCGACTATCGAGCATGAGTTTTCCATCCACTTTAGCGAGTATTTTGCAAAAGAAATTCAAGCCTTGGAGCCTATGCAAGCCGATGGATTGTTAACTGTATCCGCAACCGGCATTCACGTCTTACCGGCAGGTCGTTTATTGATACGCAATATTTGCATGGTTTTTGACAAGTACCTCGCGCAAAAACAACAGCATCAATTTTCAAAAGTTATTTAAAACCTTATGAATGATAACCGAATCATAGAACTTGAAATCAAAACCGCTTACCAAGAAGACTTGCTGCAGGAACTCAATAAAATAGTCGGCCAGCAACAGCAACAAATAGGTCGCTTGGAAGCAACGTGTCGGTTACTTAACGAGCGTATAAAGAGTGTGTCTGCCGAAGGTATTGGCGGGGCTGAAAATAGTGATGAAGTGCCGCCGCATTATTAAAACCAGTTTATGAATGGTTCTGCGTTGCAACTTTCAAGTCGCTTTTTATGACTGATTTTTTAGTGGCCTATAGATTTTCAGATAAATAATTTCGATGTTAACAGATACCCTCCCTTCAATGGGATGGTATCTGTATGAGCTTACAACAACGTGAATGGAAACTTAATTTCTGAAAGACTATAGACGCTTAATTTATATGCTTATGCGGCTACACCATGAAATAAATCTTTTGATCTTCTTTTTTTTCGTGCCTTTCGTGTTTTTTGTGGACTTGGAAGTTATTTATCTGAAAGTGTATAGCTGATATCTGGACTTTATGCGTTTAGCTGATTATGATGTTGGTCGAGCCGTTTGTTTATGCGGCGTTTATTTTAATAATCTGTCAGTTTCTTAAAGGGGATTACCATGCTGGAAAATCAACAAAAAGCACCGCTGTTTAGTTCGCCCAATCAACTTAATCAACTGGTTAACTTGTCTGATTACACCGATAAAAAGAATGTCGTTTTATATTTTTACCCTAAAGACGACACGCCGGGTTGCACCATAGAAGCGAATGATTTTACCAAGCTTGCTGAAGAGTTTGGCAAATACGATACCGTTGTGATTGGTGTCAGCAAAGACTCTTGTGAAAGTCATATTGAATTTATTAACAAATTTGGCTTAAAAATCGATTTACTGGCAGATACCAGTGGCGAGCTTTGCGAAAGCTATGGTGTATGGCGGGAACGTGAAAAAAATGGTGTTAAAAGTATGGCTATCTTCCGCTCTACCTTTATCATTGATAAAAAAGGCACACTGGTTGACGTGGCTTATGGCGTAACACCGGATGGCCATGCCCAGGAAGTTCTGGAAAAAGTAAAAAGCCTTTAAAGATAACTACTTTATGGTTAAAAAATAGAACACGGATGACACGGATTTAACTGATAGACACAGATAAGGGACTTTTTTAATCTCATGAAAATATTACCTATAATCACTTAAGGTATTTTTTTTCGACTAAAAAAATCCCTTGAAATCTGTACAATCAGTGTCATCCGTGTTCTATGATTGAAGTTAATATCTACTGAGTCGTTACAAGCTTTCCTTCCCTTGCGAGAAAGAGTGCTTAGCTTCGCGCTTTATAAAGTAACTCATTATTTTTAGGAATACCAACATGATACCGGAGCAACGATTAGATTTAAAGGGCAAGTCAGCGCTGGTGAGTGGTGCAGGAGTGGGCATTGGACGAGCCGTGGCTTTGGCCTTGGGGCAGGCTGGCGCGTTTATTGGTATCCACTACCATTCCAGCAAAGAAGGCGCTGAAAAATTGCTGGATGAATTATCGGCTTTACATATTAATGCCATGTTATTACCCGCCGATTTGACTAAAGAAGAGGAAGCCAACGCCATTGTTGATAAGCTGGTGGCAAAAACAGGACGTTTGGATATTTTGGTCAATAACAGTGGCGGCTTGGTTAAGCGAGCCAAAATTGAAGAGTGTACGCTTGAAAACTGGAATAAATCGCTGGATCTTAACCTCACTAGTGCTTTTTTGTTAACCAAGCACGCCATTCCGTATCTTCGGGCAACCGGCAGTGGTCGTATCATTAATGTGCTTTCACTTTCGGTACAAACGGGTGGCGCTAACGGTGGCGGATCTTATGCTGCTGCAAAAGGTGGTCTTATGGTTTTTACCCATACCTTGGCTAAAGAACTCGCTCCTCAAGTACGTACCAATTCGGTTATGCCTGGAACGGTAGAAACCCAGCATCATGAAATTCATTCTACCGAAGAGATGATGGAAAATTACCGTAAACAAACCCCGCTGGGACGAAACACCTTTGCTGAAGAAGTCGCCAGTAGCGTACTTTTTCTTGCCAGTGATATGTCATCGCATATTAATGGCGCCTTGATTGATATTAGTGGTGGCCGGTTTTTACGTTAACTTTATAGATCGTAGCTAACCCTAAGGAATACTCATGAAATAACTTAGGCATCTTGCTCCCTCTCCCACCGGGAGAGGGCTGGGGTGAGGGGATATAAAGGGTCAAGTTATTTTATGCACGTTCCTAAGCGTTATCGCCAATGCACGTAGATAAATGAGTGGAACCCAGTATTTTCCTCCCAAATCAAAAAGTAAAAATGTGAAGATTGACTACCCGAAACCCCGTAGGCCGGAATAAGGCTTTTCGAGCGTAAGCGAGAATAAGCGTTTCCGGCACTCTGTACGATATGCCGGAAACGTGGCATTATTCCAGCCTCATAGAAATCAACTTAAGACATTTCACCACGAAGACACGAAGAAC
>CAIMDR010000653.1 GCA_903839795.1 uncultured Methylococcaceae bacterium
ATGCGAGTTTACAAGGCAACTACAAAAGATAAAGCGGCTCCAAACTTTTATCCACGGGAGTGTTGATTTTTTCTCTGGCTTTATTTTCCGTAATGGTCTGAAACAGTTTTTTGCCCTGCCACTGACCGGTTTCTTTACCGTATAAGGTGTGATTTAAATGCAGGATTTCGTCTCTTAAGCGTGCGTCACAAAATCCGGCGATGGCACCCAGATTTGAGGCATTAAATTTTTGCCGTCCCCACTCAAGCAAGGCATCTTTAGCCGCTACTGCATCGTTATTAATACAGGCATTTTTTAACTGCTTAACACACCCTTTTAAACTTTTTTCTGCCTCATTATCTTCAATAACGGGTTTTTTAACTCGACGTTTAATTAAAAACAGAAGCACCGTTATTAACCAACCTGCGGCCAAGGCTACAGAAATCCATAACCAACGATTGGATTCCGGCTCGGTTTTAATAACCGGGCTGATTTCAATGTTCTGGGGAATGGCTGATGTAACTGCTGGTTCAATAGTGACAGGCTGATTGGCGGCTGCAACCGTGGTCAATATTGTTTCAGGGATTTTTGCCACTTCCATTTTTTGGCTTTGGGTATTAAACCAAGGGATTTCTATGGCCGGTAAGGTATAGCTGCCTGCTTTTGAGGGAATCAGGGCAATTTTTTCTTCTCTAAAAGCCAGCAAGCCATCGACTTTTTTCTGTTCCTGCAATACCGGTTGGTCTGGATACGCTTTTAACTGATCATTGGTATCGGTAGTGTTCAGCTCAGGAAGTTGCCCGACCGTCGTACCTTTTGCCAGTAATGTTAAGGTTCTGGTCAACGGCTCTCCCACTTTCATTTGTTGAACATCACCTGACCAGTCCTGCTTTAAAACCAGTTGTTCCGCTGATAACCAATGCTTGCCTGTAAAGGAGGCGGGCACTGGTTTTACCTCCAGTGTTATGGCTTTGGATTCAACGCGTTTGGTTTTGCTCATCTGGGAATTAAAAAAGCCGTTAAAACCGGGGCGGTTACCGGTCAGCACTTCAGCGTTTAATACCAACGGTTTAATCGTTAATTTACCGCTTTTTTGTGGGAAAAAAGCATATTTTCGTTCTGTCACCGTGTAATTAACCCCGTTGACCTGGGCAGTATAATTGCTGTCTTCACCCAATCTTTCAATTACCGCATCCGCCAGTTCAGGTTCAGTCAGCCTGGCTTGAGAAATATCGACTTTGGTATATAAGCGTAACGTATAGAAAACTTGGGATTGTATGTAGGGTTTTTCAGGGGTTGCCTCAACTTCTATAAACAAATCTTCATCATTGTTAACCGCTTTTTTGGCAGTATCACCGGTGACCAAAAGGGTCAAAGGCTGGCTGATATCCTTGCCAAAGTTAACCGAAGGAATAACCAGGCCGCCCGCCTGTTTAGCCATCACGTTAAGCGTCCACTGAATCTTCTTGCTGGATTTTCCGTTAATCCACGATGAACTGCTGCTGTTGCTTTGGTTGAGTATGGAAAAATCCTGTTCCAACGGGCTAAAATCAGGATCATCGTCAGGTGATTCAGTCGCGGTAAAAATAATCTGAAAAGATTCATTAAGACTAACCGGATTACGATCCACAGAAACCTTAATGTCCGCTGCAAAAGCGCCTTGAGGAGCCAACAGTAATAACAGCATAAAAAAAACCAAGGAGGCGAAAAACCGCAGTTTGACTTCAGGATTAAGAAATTGTTTTACAGTGTTCATAGTTAAAATATTAATTATCATTTAAGCGTGTGCAGCCATTCTATTTAAAAAACTCAAAACGCGGTTTTATCTTAAAGTATTGTCCGACCAAGAATACGGATAAAAGTGCCGAAAATCCAGGCATTAAATTAATGCTCCTTGTAGCGCCGGTTAGCGACAGTGTAACCCAACGCGACTTCAAAATTAAGTTGTTAAGTTAATCAAGATTCCATGCACGTATAAATGCTTGATAAAATCCTGCGTCCTGAACGGTTGCTCCCCGCTGAGTGACAAGGGCGGACGCAAAGGCTTGTGCTCTTTCCATCGTCACAGATAATGACCAGTCCTGCTGTATTCCCAGCAACAACACAGCAGAAAAAGCATCTCCAGCTCCCACTGTATCAACTATAGTCAAATTTTCAGCCGGGGTAACTTCAATAAATTCACCGGTATGATTAAGCGCCATAGCACCCGAACTGCCACAAGTGATAATCAAAACATCGAGGTCGTGTTGAGCCAAAAACAAACGCATGATCTCTTGCAAGGTGTTTTGTTGCGGTGCCAATTGCTTTAACTCTTCATGATTAAGCTTGACCCAGTTGGCTTTGCTCAGCCACTGCTCAACTGATTCTTTGTGCCACCAAGGCGCTCTTAAATTAACATCAATAAAAACCTTGCCGGTATGACGTTCTTTTAAAACATTAAGTGCATGTGCTGAAACCCCATTACGCAGTGCCAGCGTTCCGTGATAAAGAACACGGTAGTCGGTTGCTAAATTCAATGGTTGTACGGCTATAAAATCATAAGCTTGATCTGCCAGAATTTCATAATGGGGTTCGCCATTATTAAAGGTTACGTCGACTGTTCCGGTAGGATAATCGGGGTCAATTTGAACGCTTTCAATATCCATGCCCCAAGCGGCCATCGCCTGCCTGATGCTGTCGCCCGCAGCGTCATTACC
>CAIMDR010000654.1 GCA_903839795.1 uncultured Methylococcaceae bacterium
ATCGTGATGCCAAGGTTATCAAGCAAACAGGCAGTGATAAGCGGTTCTGCTTGCTCACAAAGATGGCAACCGGATGTCCCCAAAAGCAGACACTGAAGCATTAATGTTTGGTCACTTTATCAAGGTAACCCATTAACAGGGCCGAGATGACAAACGTTAAATGGACAAGCGCAAACCACATGATTTTGTCATTCTGAACGGTTTCAATATTCATGAATATTTTTAGCAAATGGATGGATGATATGGCCACTATCGATGCCGCCACTTTCATCTTTAATGACCCATAATCATGGGTGCCCAGCCACTCCAGCTTTTCTGTTTCCTCATTAATATTCAGGCGTGACACAAAGTTTTCATAACCGCTGAACATCACAATAACAATCAAATTGCCAACCAAGGTAAGGTCAATTAATGACAGTAACTTTAACACTAGCTGCGATTCATCAAGCTCCAGGATAAACGGAATAAAATGATAAAGTTCTTGAAAAAACTTTATAAAAAGCGCCACTAAGGTGAGGCTTAAACCCATGTATATCGGTGCCAGTAGCCAACGACTGGCATACATCAAGCGCTCCATTGCATGGCTTGCTTTTTGTGGTAGTGACATGGATTTTTCCTTAATGATGTAAATGCGCAGCCAACCAACGTTCAGCCACTTCTTCGGCGATATTTTTACGTTTGGCGTAATCCTGCAATTGGTCTTTATCTATTTTTCCGACATTAAAATACTGTGACTCAGGATGAGAAAAATACCAGCCACTGACAGCGGATGCCGGATACATGGCATAACTTTCGGTGAGTTCTATACTGGTATTTTCGGTTACTTTAAGCAAGTCAAACAATTTGCCTTTCTCGGTATGATCAGGACAGGCAGGGTAACCCGGTGCCGGACGTATGCCTTGATAAGCTTCGTTTATTAATTGCTCAGGGCTATAGGTTTCCTCTTCGGCATAGCCCCAATAGTTTTTCCTGACCACTTGATGCATATATTCTGCAAACGCTTCGGCCAATCTGTCGGCCAGTGCTTTAAGCATAATCGAACTGTAATCATCATGATCTTGCTCAAATTGCTGCAATTTCTCTTCGATACCAATGCCGGTCGTAACGGCAAAAGCACCGATATAATCCGCTTTACCATTGGCTTTGGGTGCAATGAAATCAGACAAACAATAATTGGGTCGTCCCGGCGCTTTAATATTTTGCTGACGCAAATGGTATAAAGTTTCCAGCTTGGTCTTGCGCGTGTCATCGGTGTAAACAATCACATCATCACCGTCGCTATTGGCCGGGAAAAAACCGACCACGGCTCTTGCGGTTAACCACTCTTCGCTGATGATTTTTTTCAACATCACTTGCGCTTCTTCAAACAGTTGTCTGGCTTCAACACCGACCACTTCATCATCGAGTATTTTTGGATAACTACCGGCCATTTCCCAAGTTTGAAAAAACGGTGTCCAGTCGATATACCATGCCAGCGTTTCCAGCGGGAAACGCTCCAGAACCTTGATACCTAAAAATGACGGTTTAACGGGTTCGTAACGTCCCCAGTTAAACTTGTTACGCCGGGCATCTTCCAGTGAGTGTTGTTTGGTTTTCGCTTCACGGCCTTTGTGCCGATCCCTGACTTCTTCGTATTCATCATGTACGCTTTTAATAAAGTCGGCCTTTAACTCGGCACTTAACAAATTACTGGCCACACCGACACCGCGTGACGCATCGGTAACATAAATCGTTGGACCTTGATAATGGGGTTCAATTTTTACTGCGGTATGCGCACGGGAAGTGGTAGCACCGCCGATCATTAACGGAATGGTAAAACCTTGACGCTGCATTTCTTTAGCGACATGCACCATTTCATCAAGAGAGGGCGTAATCAAGCCGCTTAAACCAATAATATCAACCTGTTCCAGGCGTGCCGTTTGCAAAATCTTTTCTGCCGGCACCATAACGCCTAAATCAATCACCTCATAGTTGTTACATTGCAAGACCACGGCAACGATATTTTTACCGATGTCATGCACGTCGCCTTTGACGGTCGCCATGAGAATTTTACCGTTGGTTTGCCGCTCATTTCCGGCTTTGTCGGCTTCCATAAACGGCATCAAATAAGCGACGGCTTTTTTCATGACCCGTGCTGATTTAACCACTTGGGGCAAGAACATTTTTCCTTCGCCAAACAAATCACCAACGACATTCATGCCATCCATTAACGCCCCTTCGATGACATGCAAGGGTCTTTCGGCTTCCTGTCTTGCCTGTTCGGTATCTTCATCAATGTAATCGGTAATGCCTTTAACCAGCGCGTGTTCCAAACGTTTACTGACCGGCCACTCACGCCATTCCAGATTTTCCTGTTTGACTTCACTGCTACTGCCGTCACCCCGGTATTTTGCAGCCAACTCCAGCAACTTGTCGGTGCCGCTGCCATCGTGGCGATTTAATACCACATCTTCAACGGCATTTCGCAAATCTTCGGGTATATCCGCATAAATAGCCAACTGACCGGCGTTAACAATCCCCATCGACATACCGGCCTTAATGGCATGGTATAAAAACACCGCATGAATGGCTTCGCGCACCGGATTATTACCGCGAAACGAAAAGGATACGTTTGACACGCCGCCGGAAATCAGCGCGTAAGGTAAGGTTCTTTTAATCTCGTGCGTGGCTTCAATAAAATCCAGGCCGTAATTATTGTGTTCGTCAATACCGGTAGCAATGGCGAAAATATTGGGATCAAAAATAATATCTTCAGGCGGGAAATCGACCTGTTCAGTCAGGATTTTATAAGCCCGCTGACATATTTCTATTTTTCTGGCTTTGGTATCCGCCTGCCCTTCTTCATCAAAGGCCATGATAATCACTGCCGCGCCATAACGACGCACAAGTTCGGCGTGTTTGATAAAAGCGGCTTCGCCTTCTTTCAGCGAAATGGAATTCACCACGCCTTTGCCCTGGATACATTTAAGACCGGCTTCCAAAATATCCCATTTAGAAGAATCCAGCATAATCGGCACTTTGGCGATATCCGGTTCAGAGGCAATCAGCATCAAAAACCGCACCATCGCTTCTTTGGACTCCAACATGCCCTCATCCATGTTGATGTCGATAATCTGGGCACCATTTTCAACCTGCTGTTTGGCAACGTCCAACGCGGTTTCGAAATCACCTTCGATAATCAACCGTTTAAACGCAGCGGAACCGGTTACATTAGTCCGCTCACCAACATTAACAAACAGGCTGTCTGCGCCAATAGACATGGGTTCAAGACCCGCCAGCCGACATTTTTTTTCAATCTCGGGAATAATGCGGGGCGGATGCATTTGCACGGCCTCAACAATGGCTTTAATCGTGGCCGGTGAAGTACCGCAACAGCCGCCAATAATATTCAAATAGCCGCTACGTGCCCAATCCGCCAATTCACTGGCCATTTGTTCGGGTGTCTCATCATATTCACCAAATTCATTAGGCAAGCCGGCATTGGGATGAGCGGAAACATGGGTATCAGCAATGTTCGATAATTCAGCAATGTATTGACGCAGTTCGGTTGCACCCAAGGCGCAGTTAAAACCGAAAGAAATGGGTTGAACATGTTTTAATGAATTCCAAAAAGCCGCAACAGTTTGTCCAGACAGCGTTCTGCCTGATGCGTCAGTAATGGTGCCGGAAATCATGACCGGTAATTTGTAGCCGATGTGTTCAAAATAATTTTCAATTGCAAAAATGGCGGCCTTCGCATTTAGCGTATCAAAAACGGTTTCAATCAAGATAATGTCTGCGCCGCCATCAATCAAGCCACGCGCGGCTTCTGTGTAGGCAACAACCAATTGATCAAAGGAAATATTTCTAAAACCGGGATCATTAACATCGGGGGACATTGAAGCCGTACGATTGGTAGGCCCCAAAACGCCGGCAACAAAGCGCGGTTTATCGGGTGTTTTTTGGGTGAATTCATCGGCAGCCTGTTTGGCTACACGTGCCGACTCAAGGTTAATTTCGTAGGCTAACGATTCCATTCGGTAATCAGCCATGGCAATGCTGGTTGAGTTGAAGGTGTTGGTCTCAACAATATCAGAGCCCGCTTCAAAATAAGCAGCGTGTATGGCTTTGATAATATCAGGTTGTGTTAAGGACAATAAATCATTATTGCCTTTAAGATCAACATCCCACTGGGCGAAACGCTCGCCGCGATAATCCCTTTCTTCCAGTTTGTAGCTTTGGATCATCGTACCCATAGCCCCGTCAAGAAACAAGATTCTTTGGGACATGCATTGTTTTAATAATTCTGTTTTGTTCATTGATTGTGCCACGGGTAGTTATGTTGCTTGAATATAATCATTGCTTAAAAAGCGTGCTAGCACTATTATTTTTATCACTATATTTAGGAGATTAGCATGTCAAAACTCAAAATCACTCAAGTTTTTAAAAGTGTTCTAGCTGCTTTTGTCGGTATACAAAGTGAGAAAAACAGGAAAAAAGACTTTGAAAATGGATCGCTTTCAACTTTTGTTATTGCAGGATTAATTTTTACGGTTATATTTGTTGGCGCCCTCATTTTTCTTGTGTCCACTATCGTATAGCTGTTTTGTCTCTTTAACCGGTCATACCACGTATTAAAGAAAAAACAGCAATAAAAAAGCCCAAGCATTACTTGGGCTTTTTTACAAAAGCTTATTTTTTATTATTCTGGTGCTTTAAAGCTTTGCTTTATATTTCCAAACATCTCTTTAATACCACTAAACAAATTTGCCGCAGAAAAGCTTTCTTTAGTGATAAATTTCCAACGAACCACTGCAATAGCCAAAAAGCCGACAATTGAAGGCGACATTTCTAAATAAAGTGATTTTAAAATTCCGGCGAAACCTAAAAAGTCACCTTCATTTTTTCTGTCAGCGCCCTGAATGGCTTCATAGCCGGCACCGCCTTCACTTGCTCTGAACGATTCTAAAATATAGATATTAAGGTTAACCAATAGTAACTGTAAAACAAAAAAACCAACCGCACCAATAGCAACCCACATCAATACATTATTTGTCTTTGCCTTCACCGCTGACTGATAAAACCAGAGTGCTACTAAAATCATCACCATACCGCTTATCATAATTTATACCCCTTTATTTTTATATTATAGTTGATTATATTTTTGTTAGAAAATAGTACAAAAACGGACACTTAAGAATCATTTTAGAACCGTCTTTTTCAACGACACTGCATGACTCATATTTTTCTTGTCCGGGTTTGGTCTGCTTTTTAATATCGCCATTCTCGACAGCGTATTTAATGTCTATTTTCATTTCTTTGGTTCGACCCACTGAATCGGTCGCTGTTTGCTTCAAAATACCATTATCTTTGAAATCCCACTCAATGGTAACGGGTTTCTGCTCCCCATCTATTTTGGTCGCTTCAGCATAGAGCTTCCATTTTCCCAGAATTTCAGAGTTATCTTTTAGTTCAACCTCAGCATTTGCGGAAAACGCAAAAAAAAGCACTGCCAAAGGTAATATCTTAACGTATTTTTTCATAATTATAATTGCCCCTAGTCTATCAACATCAAAAACAGAATTGAAACTATACCACATCAGTTATCCAGCTTTAACAACAATAGTCAGGAATATTCTTTTTCCTTACATTTCTCAAGGATTATTAGCAATAAGCCTTGACATTAATTTTGTGTAAAGTATCATGCAACTTCCGCTTGCTATGAAGTTAGCAATTTCTCAAACATAAAATTAAATAGGTAGGGGACACATACATGGGATTTATTTTAGATCTAACTGAAACATTAAAAACACCAGCTGGCATGGTTGGCGCTGTTGTGGTTGTAGCTGCTGTATACGCCCTGTTGAAATGGGTATTTGCTGAGCATCCAGACGACGAAAAATAAGCGTAGCTAACCGGTTTCGGTTATACATAGGCCGCTAACCATTCCTTGTGAATGGTTAGCGGCCTTATTTTTTTCTTAAGATTTCACCACCTCCCCGCACGTCTGTATTATAATTTACACATTTTAAATAATGAAATGTATAAATTTATAATCACCAAAATCCTTGCTCTTCAAGCTAAACCAGCACCCGCAACCGGCATTGGCTTATTCCGGCTTTTTTATGGCTTGGTCACTTTACAGGAAATTATCTTCCTGCTGTATTTCAACCATTTAATTTTCGACCCTATCCCTTACATTGACGCTGAATTCCCCATGATTCCGTTTTTCTTGTGCCTTTGGGGAATTATTGCCGGTTTTATCGTGGTTGGCTATCGCTATCAATTTGCTGTTATTTGTAACTACATTTTTTGGATTGTCTTCGTTAATTTCACCACCATGCAACGTGATTTTGATGGAGGATTTGACTCATTCATGACTGGAGCCGGGTTTTTCCTGCTATTTATGCCTGGAGACCGTGCCTTTTCCTTAGACACGCTTAGATACAAACTGAGCACGCCTTTTACGCATTATCAGTCTTATGCAAAACCAACCGTTACCCGTCTTGCATACTACTTACCCGTTTTAATTTGCTTGGGTTTTCTCTATTTCGACTCAGCTGTCCATAAGCTATTTGCTGAACACTGGCGTAATGGTCTGGGTTCCTGGTTGCCATCAACACAACCTTATTACGTTTCAGCCATCGACATGTCAGTGTTGCTGAATAATGAACTACTACAAAAAACCATTGGCTATACCGTACTGGTTTTTCAATTTACCTTTTTATTCTTTTTTTCAAATCGCCGCTTGCGCAGCGTTTATTTAATCGTCGGTTTGGGACTGCATCTGGGTATTACCCTGTCTTTAAATATCTATCCTTTTGGCTTGGGAATGCTGATATTTTATGTACTACTGGTTCCCTTTAGCTGGTGGAGAGCCATCGGTACGATGCTGTCAGCCAGACAACCCGCACTAACCGTCTTCTTTGACAAACAATGCCCCCTATGTAATCGTACCGTTCTTATTCTTAATCATTTTGATCTGTTTAATTGCATCGATTTTAAAAATGCCCAGGATCATGCGGCACACTACCCCGCAATGTCCGCACTAAGCCCCGAAACCCTGTTACTGGATTTATATGCGCTGGACAGCTCAAATCGCGTTTATTCAGGCGTTGACACCTATATTCAGATACTGAAAAAAATGTGTTATTTATATCCCGTAGGACTTGCCTTAAGTTTTCCCGGAATTTATACCTTGGCAGTAACAAAGTACCGGGCCATTGCAGACTCGCGTATCCGCATTCCTTGTTCGACTGAATGCCTGGTATCGCCAAAACTGGTCAACAATAATTTATATCATCAAGTCTTTGAATGTTTTGCAATTCAGAAACCCAAAGCCTTTTCCAGAAAGCTTGCAAAAATACTCATTGCTTTACTCGTTTTACAATTAAACAGCACAATTCATTACGGGCTTGTTTACCGACTACACATACCCACCAGCAACAACCCTATTAGCGCGTCTATTGCCGAAGCCAGTAACGCGCTTATCATGGTGTCTCTGACCTTTTTTGGCATTACCCCACACGCGCTTTACCTACACGATCATTTTGCCGGTTATGACCGTATTTTGGCGATTACCTACACTGATCAAAACGGAAAGGAAGAATGGCTGCCGTTTGTTAATGAACAAGGGCGCTTAGTCGCCCCAAACTGGGGTCGAGTTCATTCCATGTGGGCCAATATTGCTGTTACACCGACTATTAACAATACACGTTTACAAAAATTTATTATGAAAGTGACTGCTTTCTGGGGTCATAAAACGGGCTTAAATCTTGACAAGACGGTGTTCCATATAAAATTGAAAAGAATTGATGCGCCTAGTTACTGGGTTCATGATCAATTGCATAAAAACCTCTCCGCGCCATGGACTACGATCGGTACGGTAAAGTGGAATGACAATTTAATTTCCTTCGATTTACCTGAAAATATCAATTCCTTATAAATTTTACAGAGCACTAAACAACTTTTAGTATTGCATCATCATTCTAGGCATGATATAAATTGTCCGTGCTTTTTTATTAAGTGGCACGCATAAAAATAATTTAAAACCCTTTGGAGGATATATTTATGAAAAAAATCTTAGCACTTTTAGCTTTGGCATTAGTTATTGTTGGTTTGTCTGGCTGCATGGACGATCCAGATGGATCAAAACAAAAAGTTTCAAGCTCTATCTCTTTGTAAGTTAAGCTAAGCTAAACTGCAATACCAAAAAGCCCGGCGTTAACGCCGGGCTTTTTGTTTATATGACGCTACTATTAATACTCAAAAGCGCTATACCAAACGCCCCCACAAGTCATAGTCATCGGCTTCTTCAAGCTCAACCTCAACAAAATCACCGACTTTAAGGTGTGTCGCCCCATCAATAAAAACCTGACCGTCAATTTCCGGTGCATCGGCCTTACTTCTGGCAACAGCGCCCTCCTCTACCACCTCATCAACCAGAACCGTTTCAATCCGGCCTATGCGTTGCTGTAAACGCTCAGCACTAATTTCGGCCTGATGCGCCATAAAACGCGCCAAACGTTCTTGTTTGACTTCTTCAGGCACTAAATCGGGCAAGTCATTGGCAACCGCTCCTTTTACCGGAGAATAAGCAAAACAACCCACTCTATCAAGCTGCGCTTCCGTCATAAATTGCAGTAACTGTTCAAACTCCTGTTCCGTTTCTCCCGGAAAGCCGACAATAAAAGTACTGCGCAACGTAATATCAGGACAAATCTCTCGCCACGCCTTAATGCGTTCCAGATTATTTTGACTGGCCGCAGGACGCTTCATTAATTTAAGAATACGACTATTGGCATGTTGAAAAGGAATATCCAGATAAGGCAATATTTTTCCTTCTGCCATTAATGGGATCACTTCATCGACATGAGGATACGGATAAACATAATGCATTCGTACCCAAATACCCAGGTCACCCAGTGCCTCGGCTAAATCATAAAAACGGGTTTTAACAGAGCGCCCTTTCCAGTCACGGCTTTGATACTTTAAATCCAGACCATAAGCACTGGTATCCTGGGAAACAACCAATAATTCTTTTACCCCTGCCTTCGCCAAACGCTCTGCTTCCCACAGAACATCATCAACCGGCCGACTGACCAAATCGCCGCGCATTGACGGAATAATGCAAAACGTGCAGCGATGATTACAGCCTTCCGATATTTTTAGATAGGCATAATGACTTGGCGTTAACTTTATCCCTTGTGGCGGCAAAAGACTCGTAAAGGGATCGTGTCGAGGGGGTAAATGCTCGTGTACCGAAGCCACAACTTCATTTAACGCATGTGCTCCCGTCACTTTTAAAACCTGGGGATGACGCGCCCTGATTTCATCTTCCCTGGCACCCAAGCAACCGGTAACGATTACCTTGCCGTTTTTAGCCAAGGCTTCACCGATACTATCTAATGATTCCTCCACCGCCGCATCGATAAATCCGCAGGTATTAACAATCACCAAATCAGCATTCTGGTAAGTCGGTGAGATGTCATATCCCTCTGAACGAAGCTGAGTTAAAATTCTTTCGCTATCAACTAGCGCTTTCGGGCAGCCCAAACTAATAAAGCCGACGGTAGGTATCTTTGTCATAAATATGTGTAAGGTATTAAAGGTAAAGGATTATTCTTTGCTAAACAGGTTACAGGGTTTGTTCTGATGTTGACCCCCGCCATTTCGGCAGTAGCAACAACAGCCAAACCAGATAGAGCTGAATTTTTTATTGATACATTGAATTTGTTATTTTATCACTTTAGGGGGTTGTTAAATAATCAAAGCACTAGATTTAACGTAAAAGTACATCTATTATTCTTGTGTAGTGCCTGTCTGCTTTTTTTAATCAGCGTGTTAAATAACACTAAAAATAATTTAAATACAATCAGATGCACGTCATTTTAAGTTAATCAGGGTAACTATTAAGGGATTAACATAAACCGATAGGACATATACTTCCGCTGAAAGTGCAAAAAATGAAAAAAAAACGGCATACACTGACACTAATACGGATACTTTCAAAGACACAGATAGCCTGTTTAACTGGATAGCTATAGCGAGAATAGATTTTTTATTACCCAATTTTAACGATAAAGTGTACATTATAAAAAATTAAATCATTCTAAAATCGGCAGTTTTTGCAGTTTTAAAGCTATAGTTGTTGATCGCAGTTCAATAAATTTGATTATTGTTTCTGCTTTTTGCATGACCAGCATAAGCATCCATTACATTCGGGATTATTACTAAAATAACCTGATATATAGAATAGTAGGTATAGTGTGCGACGATTAGTTTTAGTATTAAATTTACTGGTTGGCTCATCATTGCTGACCCAATCTGCTGATATTATGGCGGCCTCTTCAGGCACCAAAAAAAATAATCATCAGACTCGACATGAGCCACGCTTACGAGCAAAAATTAAAAACGCCCGCTTACTTTCTGCTAAGCAAAATAAATTAAAAAATCCGGGTGACGTTTGGGAGCGCATTCGTTCAGGCATGAAAATCCCTCGACCAAGCCCTTTAGCTACCCTTCCTGATCAAGCTCTCGAAAATGGCAAAAGAGAATCTGAGCCTACCATTATTCAAAAACGCATTGATCCCCCGCTTAATCCGGCTAATTCATCAGATACCGGTATCAGCGCTATGCCGCTTTTATCTGCAAAAGCTCAATCTGAACGCATGCTTGCTTTGCAAAAACTCAGGCAGCCGACCACTACCACGACAGCACAATATAAATACACCCCTTATGGCCGTCTTAAACTTAACGCCGCTCTCTCTTCAAGAACGGGCAACAAAATAGCTTTGCCAAGCCAGGCACTTGCCTCAAAAACCCCTACCCTGAATGAAAATTCTGACGCTCAAACACGACTCCGTTCGCGCATCGACTTAAATCCAAGACTGCACAGACTGGACTTAAGAACGCCCTCTGAACTACTCGAAAACACTGCTTCGGGGCCGGAAAAACCTTTTAAATCAAAATATTTTGATAACGCAGAAAATCAGGAAAACACCTCACAACAACCTGTCGAACAACGCTTAACGAAGCTAATTCCGCACGAGGAAAACACCTCACAACAACCTGTCGAACAACGCTTAACGAAGCTAATTCCGCACGAGGAAAACACTTCACAACAACCTGTCGAACAACATTTAACGAAGCTAATCCCGCACGATAACAAAGAAGCTATTAAATATGAGCGGGTTAATAAGCATGTCGTTTGGTATGCTCAACACAGCAGTTATCTGTATCAAGTGACTGATCGTGCACGCCCCTATCTTTATCACATCGTCGAAAGTCTCAGCCAACATAAATTACCTTACGAACTGGCCTTGTTACCTATTGTAGAAAGCGCTTATCAGCCGACTGCACAATCGCCCAAAAGCGCCGCCGGACTCTGGCAATTTATTCCCAGTACGGGACTTGATTTTGATTTGCATCAAAACGGGCAGTATGATGACCGGCTCGATATCACGGCTTCTACTCAGGCAGCCATGCGTTACATGTCATTTCTTAATCAGCATTTTAATGGTGACTGGTTACTTGCTTTGGCAGCCTATAATTGCGGACTGGGCACCGTCGATAACGCCATTAGTCGCAATGTCGCTGAAGGGTTTGACACGGATTACTGGTCTTTGCGCTTACCTGAAGAAACCCAAGAGTACGTCCCTCGTTTCCTGGCATTATCCAGTATATTTGCCAACCCTGACGCGCATGGCTTAAAGTTTGCCCCGGTTAGAAACGAGCCTTATTTTGTTAAAGTCAAAATTGATCGTAAACATGACATTGACTACCTGGCTGAAAAAGAATTTAAAGAAGTTGCCGAAATGGCCAATCTTGGTTACGAGCAATTCAGTCGCCTTAATCCCGGCTATCTTGATCCCAAACTAGCCAATGACGGCCCTTACACGTTTCTTATGCCGGCCGCTAACGCAGAGCAATTACATCAACGACTGGACAGTATCGCTCAATTTGTTAATCAATCAGCATCGCTAACAACCTCACATTCACCTTTGAAAAGAAGAACCTTGTTCATGCTGGATGAGCAAAAAACCGCATTATCCCTGTTAACTGATATAACCTTGCCTACAGGGACTGATTTAATAAAAGTCACCGACCCGTTCTTGTCACTGACCCTGAATACCAATCAAACAACTCCCCGGATAGCGAACCAATCGGCCATATCACCCATTGAATTGAACCCGGATTCAAAACGCCTAAAGAAAAATATATAGCAGCGCAGCATCTTGCTCTCTCCCCGTAGACATCAACTTAAGACATTTCACCACGAAGACACGAAGAACACGAAGAAAAACCAAAGAAAAATCTTCGTGTTCTTCGTGGTCTGTAATATCTTTAAATTGATGTGTATGAGGCATCTTGCTCCCTCTCCCACCGGGAGAGGGTTGGGGTGAGGGGATGTAAGTGGTCAAGTTATTTTATGCACGTTCCTAATCAATCGGTATCTTCAATAAAAGCCATTGCCGACCAGCTAACGATATGCTTAAGATCAAGCCGCGATGTTAACGTGTGTATCGCTTTTTCAACTTTTTCCGGCTCATCATAAAACTCTATAATCAAGGGTAATTCCAGTGACAAAGTCAACAGGGATGACGTATGTATTTCACGGCTTTCACCAAAACCGGCAATACCCCGAATAATAGTAACCCCCTGAATTTTTTCTTCATCATGCAAAATATCCAATGCCTGATTTAACTGGTCATGCCCTTCAAGGGTATAAATTCTGGCGATAGTAACTTCTTTTGTATTCATATCTGCTTACCCACTAATAAACCCAGCCAAATAACAAAAAGACAACTTAAACCATTACCTACAAAAGTACCCAGCATTAAGTTGGTATGGGACTCAAATGAATAGCCGTGCTCAATCAAAAACAAAATCAAATACAAACCGGATAACGTTAAATAAGTACCGACCATGATCACCATAATAGCGGCACGGTATTCCATGGAAAGCGCTACTTTTTGTAACAAGATAGTCGCAATAATGCCAATTAAAAAAGCACCGATGGCATTGACTATCAACAGTGCGAAAGGAATAACACCACCACTCCAATGAAATAGGCCACCCGAATACAAAAATAACGTTCTGCCGCACAGCAAACCAATCCAGACCGCCAATAAACAGCCCACCACACTGACCACTATATTTAAAGCCGCTTTGTTTAAACTGCCCTGCTCCAGCAGATAAATGGTTTCCAAGGAAAAAGTGGAAAAGGTTGTAAAGGCGCCAATAAAACCCACCAAAATGGCGGCTCTATATTCCAGAGTAATAGCGATGCGTTGCAAAATAAGGGCTTCGGTGAGTAAACCGATTAAAAATGAACCCACCACATTAACGACCAACGTGCCATAAGGAAAGCCCCTGCCCAGCCATTGATAAAGACCGGTAGAGACTAAAAAGCGCACGACCGCGCCACACGCTCCTCCTAATGCAATCGCTATTATTTGATTCATGGTTAAAACTTGATAAAGTGTTCCCGGTAATAACGCAGCTCTTCAATGGATTCAATAATATCGTCCAGGGCTTGATGCTTGGATTCTTTATTAAAGCCGTCTTTTACAGCCGGTGCCCATCTTGCCGCCAGTTCTTTAACCGTTGACACATCAATATTCCGATAATGAAAATACGCCTCAAGCGTCGGCATATAACGGTATAAAAAGCGCCGATCTTGACCAATACTGTTCCCACAAATCGGTGAAGTATTGGCCGGCACCCATTCTTTAAGAAACTCAAGCGTTAACCGCTCTGCTTCAGCCACATTAATAGTGGATGCCTTAACGCGCTCAATTAAACCGGATTGTCCATGATGCTTTTGGTTCCAATCGTCCATTGCCGCCAGTGCGGCATCAGACTGATGCACGGCCAAAACGGGGCCGTTGGCAAGAATATTTAAATCTTTATCGGTGACTACTGTCGCAATTTCAATGATTAAATCACTGTCCGGGTTAAGCCCCGTCATTTCAAGATCTATCCAGATAAGGTGCTGTAAATCCTGCGCCATTGATTGATTCCATTGTGTTAAAGGTGTCTGTTAGTGTAGCATTGGCAAATCTGTACGTCTAACTCTTAAACTTAATGCATTTGGCCTATGAATACCTTTACTATTATCTTCTTAATTGCGCTGATTATTTCTTCCTCGATACAATTTTGGCTGGCTAAACGACACGCTGATTATGTCGCCGCTCATCGCTCAGCCGTACCCGATGCCTTTAAAGACAAAGTGCCCTTGGCTGCACACCAAAAAGCCGCAGATTACACGCTTGAAAAAGTCAAACTGGGCAATATCGATGGCATACTGGGCATTGTTGTATTGCTTTTATTGACACTGGGTGGCGGTATCAATGCATCTTTTGAGTATTGGAGCACCTTTTTCACATCACCCTTACTAGCGGGCGTTGCGGCAACAGCCTGTATTTTTCTGCTATTGACGGTCATAGAAATCCCGACCAGCATTTATCAGACCTTTGTTATTGAAGAGAAATTTGGCTTTAATAAAAGCACGGTTAACCAGTTTATTAAAGACCAGTTTATGCACTTGGGACTGGGCGCTGCGATTGGCCTGCCCTTATTGGCCTTAATCCTGTGGATTATGGACAATGTAGGGCCGCTTTGGTGGTTATGGGCATGGGCTATTATCATGAGTTTTTCTTTGTTGATGAGCTGGCTTTATCCTACCGTTATTGCGCCCTTGTTTAATAAATTTACACCCATGGAAGACGGATCATTAAAAGACCGTATTCAAGGACTGTTGACGCGGTGTGGCTTTAACAGCCAAGGCATATTCATCATGGACGGTTCCAAACGCTCCGGCCACGGTAACGCTTACTTTACCGGTCTGGGCAACAACAAACGCATCGTGTTTTTTGATAACCTGGTTAACTCGCTTGAAGATGAAGAATTGGAAGCGGTACTGGCGCATGAGTTGGGGCATTTTAAATGTAAACACGTGATTAAAATGCTGATTGCCACCGCCATTATGAGTTTAATCAGTCTGGCTGTGTTAGGCTGGTTGATTAATGAATCCTGGTTTTATACCGGCTTGGGCGTACAACAACCTTCACACGCTGCCGCCTTATTATTATTCCTGATGGTTTCATCGACCTTTACTTTTTTTATGCAGCCCATCAGTGCTTATTTTCAACGAAAATTTGAATTTGAAGCCGATGACTTTGCTGCCAATAATGCCAAAGCCTCCAAAATGATTAGCGGACTGGTTAAGCTCTATGAAGAAAATGCCAACACCTTAACGCCTGATCCGCTGTACTCGGCTTTTCATTACAGTCATCCGCCAGCAGCGATTCGTATCGCCCATTTAGAAACCAAAAGCTAATGGCTGAGTTACTGGAAGGTTTGGTTATTTCCCATTTGGGCCAAGGCATTGCGATTGAATATAACCAGGAAATCATTCTGTGCCAAACCTTGCGGCGACTGGAAACAGTCGCCGTTGGCGATAAGGTATTATGGACATTGTCTTCACCCGGTCAGGGGCGTATCGAAGATATACTGCCCCGGCGTTCATTACTGGAGCGCCCCTCCAGAAATGGCAAAACCCGACCGGTTGCGGCTAATATTGACACTATCTTTGTCGTTTTTGCGGTCGAACCGCATTGCGATTTTTTATTGATAGACCAATATCTGGCCGTCTGTGAAAATCATAATATCGACGCCGCCTTGGTGCTTAATAAAACCGACCTTCCTCAAACCGACATTATAGAAAAAGAATTGTTGGATTATATCAATCTGGGCTATCCGCTGTACCGGGTGAGTGCCTGGTCGGAATCTGGGATGGATGAATTAAAAAGCGCCTTAAAAGATCAAGTCAGTATGCTGGCCGGGCAATCAGGGGTCGGTAAATCATCATTAACCAACGCCATCATTCCCGATAAATATCTAAAAACCAATACCGTCTCGGCAACCACCAAACACGGTCGTCATACCACCACCGCAGCAACGCTGTATCATTTAAATGACGGAGGTGATTTAATCGACAGCCCCGGTGTCGCGATTTTTGGACTGGCAGGCTTGACAG
>CAIMDR010000655.1 GCA_903839795.1 uncultured Methylococcaceae bacterium
AAATATTCCAGTTACGATTTATTAATGGAAGATGTGCCGGCGGCAGAAGCAGTTATTCATGTGCCAACCATCGGCTTTTCGGTGATTCCCGGTAATGCTGACCTGACGGCCGCCGAGGTAAAATTAATTCATGCCGATCGCAAAGAATTGCGACTTGCCGATGCATTAAAGCCGATAAAATCAGATTACGATTACATTCTGATAGATTGTCCGCCGTCTTTAAATATGCTGACTTTAAACGCAATGGTGGCAGCAGACAGCTTGTTGATACCTATGCAATGCGAGTATTACGCACTGGAAGGCTTGTCTGCACTGATGAGTACGCTGCACAACATTCAAAATTCGGTCAATCCGGATTTACATCTGGAAGGTATTTTAAGAACCATGTATGACGATAGAAACCGTCTGACCAAAGACGTTTCCGAGCAACTGATCCGGTATTTTGGCGATAAGGTATTTAGAACCTGTATTCCAAGAAATATTCGTTTAGCGGAAGCGCCCAGTCATGGTTTGCCCGCACTAATCTATGATAAATCATCACGGGGAACTATCGCCTATATTGCGCTGGCGGGTGAAATGATCAGAAAAGATCAGGCATGAGTATAAAAAAACGTGGGTTGGGTCGGGGGCTTGAAGCTTTGTTGGGTAATGCTTCTTCTCCGGAAGAAAAACAACCACCACTGCAAACGTTGCCGATTAACACCCTCCAGAAGAGTAATCATCTGTCATCCGTTGCTTCGGATTTAGATGAGCAACAGGGAGTAACCCCTGTTGTAACAATGCCGGATACCTTTGAGTCTGTTGTCACGCAAAAAATTGTCGAAAACAGTGCTGAGATAATCACTATGGAAGACAGTTGGCAGGCCGGACGGTTAGCCGGTTTACAAGAATTGCCTGCGGTTCTTAAAGAAAGGAATGAGCGAGAGGCGCTAGCAATTGCGCTAATCGAAACCCTGCAACAAGAAAATCTTAATCTGGTACAAGAAGCTGAAGATTTAAAAAAATTGATTGATGAATTTGAAGCTATGGTTCGCCGACTTTAAATTAAGATGATTTGTTTAAAACAATAAATGACTTCCAATAAAACATTGCGGGGCTTTGCGCTATTTTCCTCGCGGGTTAGTTAATTAATAAAGAGAAAAAATGTCTTCAAACAAACGCGGATTAGGTCGGGGTCTTGATGCCTTATTAGGCGATGCCTCCGTTAAAGAGGAAAAACATCATCTGCAAACGCTGCCCATAGAATATTTGCAGCGGGGCAAGTATCAACCGCGTCAGGATATTAATCCTGAAAAATTACAGGAACTGGCGGATTCCATCAAGGCGCAAGGCATCATTCAGCCTATTGTAGTGCGCCTGATTGCCTATGAAAAATACGAAATAGTGGCAGGAGAGCGTCGCTGGCGAGCAGCACAAATGGCAGGGCTAACCCAAGTGCCGGTAGTTATTAAAGAAATCGATGATCGGGCCGCCATGGCTATTGCGCTGATTGAAAATATTCAACGCGAAGATCTTAATCCCTTGGAAGAAGCCGAAGCGTTAAAACGCTTGCTTGATGAGTTTGAAATGACGCATCAGCTTATAGCCGAAGCTATTGGCAAGTCTCGAACAACGGTTACCAATTTATTGCGCTTGATGGACTTGCATCCTGATGTAAAAAAATTATTGCTTACCAATCAATTGGAAATGGGACACGCACGGGCACTGTTATCCTTGGATGGACTTAAACAAGTAGCCTTAGCCAATAAAGTGGTTAAAGAGGGGCTAACGGTAAGAGCGACGGAACGATTTGTTAAAGACAGTCACGCCGAGCCAAAAATCCACAAAGTTAAGGTCATTGATAATGACACCTTGCGTTTGCAGGATGATTTGACGGCAAAGTTGGGCGCTAAAGTTATTATTGACCATAAAGAAAACGGCTCAGGGAAATTAGTCATTGCCTATTCCAGCTTGGATGAACTGGACGGAATTATCGAGCAGCTAAAAACACATCAATAAACAGGACTTTCCTAGCCTGTTTAACGACGACCCTGCTCGGCGTAATTTCCCTGTTAGCTAAACTTACCTGACAGCGCAGTTAAGTTAAACATAAAAGTCGCTTACAACACGGCGTTTAAATTCTCGTCATCATAAAGCCGTGTTTTTTTCCAGCCAGCAAATTTGTCATCAAAAAATTCAATATCGTTATCAATTGAAACTTCATAACAAATTCTGAACAGCTTGGCAGTCCGAAACGCATGCAACTCATCATCAGCAGTGACTTTCTCTACATTGCCCACCTGAAAAGTTTTATTTCTGGACTTACCTTTGCAAACCCAAAAAACCGTATAACACAGATAATTTTTATCTTTTCTATGATCATATTTGATGGTTCTGGATACGCCGGTAACGCCGGTAGTCGTTTTGTTTTTGGGCGGCTTAAGAAAGCGGGTTTTACTGCCTTTTAAAACGATCAACATCTGGTCTCGCCAGGTAATGGCCGCATTTAAAGATTTGTTTTTGTTTCCCCACAATTTATGAGAGAAATAACGACTGCTTTCTTTGCCTCGTCTTACGATACGTACTTGAAAACCAAATATATCTGGTTCAGTTATATGCTTGTTTTTTGCCACAGAAAACCTCCTTGACAAGATCTATATTTTATATGAAGCTGGCAGCAAGACTTTACCGCCCAACTTTAAAGCAATCCTGGAAACTAAAAGTAGCCATAATTTGTAGTCCATTGATTACAAATTATGGCTAAAGTTGACATAAAAGCAAGTTAAAAATAACATTAATTATAACAACACTGGACAATTACCAACTGGTTCAGTGTAGAATATGCCGCTAGCACTGAAATAGTGGCTAATAAAAAGTCCATAACCTTTTGCTTTTTCAATATTTTTGGAGACAATCAATGAGCGTATTAGTAGGAAAACAAGCACCTGATTTTACAGTTCCTGCCGTATTGGGCGATGGTCAAATAGTTGATTCATTCTGCTTTTCTGAAACAACCAGCGGTAAATATGCAGTCGTATTTTTCTACCCGTTAGATTTTACGTTTGTTTGCCCAAGTGAACTGATCGCTTTGGATCATCGTATCGATGAATTTAAAAGTCGTGGCGTTGAAGTGGTTGCAGTATCTATTGACTCTCATTTTACCCACAATGCATGGCGCAACACACCCATCAATAAAGGCGGTATTGGCCCGGTCCGTTATACAATGGCTGCTGATTTAACTCATTCTATCGTAAAAGATTATGATGTTGAGGTGGCGGGTGCCGGTGTTGCGTACCGTGGTTCTTTTCTGATTGATCGTAGTGGCGTCGTTCGTCATCAAGTTGTTAATGATCTGCCTTTAGGTCGTAATATTGACGAATTAATTCGTGTAGTTGATGCGTTACAATTCCACGAAGAGCATGGAGAAGTATGCCCTGCTGGCTGGAACAAAGGCGATAAAGGCATGAATGCAAGCCCGGCGGGCGTTGCAGAATACCTGGATAAAAATGCAGATAAACTGTAATTAAGCGTTAGGGCTCAAGGTTCAATGTTAATAATTTAACACTTGAATCTTGAGCCTTTTGACTTAGCCCTGATTATTTTTTTCAGCAACATCAGCCAGCAATTTCTTTCTGACAAAAAAAGCGACGGCAATGGCACAAAGAACGGGGATCTGATTAATCAGAGCAGTAATTAGACTGCCTTTAGCAACGACTCCTGAAACAACCAGCATCAGCTTGACGCCTCCCCAGGCAAGCCAATAACCGATTAACCCTACGATAGCCCAATTAAAACGATGCTCACCCTTCTCTTTTGCAGTTAAATAAAACCACACCAGTACAGCAATTCCGGCAAATATAGCTAAAAACGACATCTTTCCACCCCTTTTTAATTATTATGTTCATTGATTCCGGCTAGAATTTAACTAGCAACAGTGTTGCATGATATTCCATAATAGCCAATCATTACACTTTTTTAAAATCAGGAAAGCATTGTGGTAAAACCCGTTAAAATTATATTATCCGTTATTACGGCCATAGCCTTTCTGCTGGTTATCACGATTTTTACCTTACCCTTTTTCGTTGATCCGAATAACTTTAAACCTGAGATTGCCGCCGCTGTTAAAGATAAAACAGGACGGGATCTGACAGTAACAGGCGAATTAAAACTCTCAATCTTCCCCTGGCTAGGCATTACTACCGGTCCGATGGTTTTGGGCAATGCCTCAGGCTTTCAGGAACACCCTTTTGCAACCCTGGAAGAAAGCGATATTAAGGTTAAATTACTGCCGTTATTGGCAAAAAAAATTGAAATTAGCCGTATTGTCGTCAAAGGCCTGGTTTTAAATCTTGCAAAAAACCCGCAAGGCATCAGTAATTGGGCTGATTTAACCGCAGCGGATACGACAAAATCCACGCCACCATCGCCGACTGCAAACAATAACGACAAGCAGGACGAAGGCAATGTGCTGGCGGTTTCCGCTATCGGTGGTATTGCTATAGAAACTGCCACGATCAACTGGGATGATCAGCACTCAGGAAAACACCTGCTTATAAAAGACGTTAACCTTAACGCCGATAAATTTAGCTATGATCAGCCGGTTGCCGTTGACGTTTCTCTGGTTGTTTTAAACCCCGAAACAAAATTTACAGCCGCTATCAAACTAACTACCGGACTCACGGTTAACGAGAAATTGGATACCTTTGCCTTAAGCCGTACAGATTTGCAAACTACCACGGAAAGAGAAAACAGTCTCGGCAAACCGCTAACGGCTGCGCTTACCGTTACCGATGTTGCGCTGGACAGAACCCAACAAACGCTTAAAGTGTCCGGATTACAGCTTAAGTCACAAGAGCTGGCGCTTTCTGCCGAATTTACCGGCAATCGAATTAACGATACTCTCTCTGTTCAGGGGCCGGTTACTCTTGCGCCCTTCAGTCCGGTCAATATTTTAAAGCAACTGGATATCGCAGTCCCCGTTATGCAGGACACCAATGCCTTGAGTAAAGTGGCCGCAACTTTTACCCTGCTGGCAACAGAAAATTCGCTTAATTTGCAAAATCTGGCAATAACCCTGGATGATGCCCGGATTAAAGGCAGCACCGGTATGACCGACTTTGCCCAGCCTGTTATCGCTTTTAATTTAACAGCGGATGATCTGGATGTTGATCGTTATTTACCGCCGGTCGCTGACAAGTCATCCAAACCTGTCACCAGTCCAGCCGTCGCTTTGGCCTCAGGCGCTTATGCTTTACCAATAGAGACGCTAAGACAGTTAAATATCGACGGCCAATTATCCTTGGGCAAGCTTAAAATTAACGGC
>CAIMDR010000656.1 GCA_903839795.1 uncultured Methylococcaceae bacterium
AATACTGGCCATACTTAAGAAAACATCGCTGTCCATATTTTCATAGATGGCCATTATGTGCCGGGGTATTTTTTCAGGAGCATTTCTAAGCCATAAAAAAACATGCGTATCCAGTAGCAGTTTCATGGTTGACCCAACCAAAAATTATCATCCAAGGGGGCGTCAAAATCATCGGCAATGCGTATTTTGTTCTTATATTCACCCACCGTTCTTTTTGAGGATTGTTGCCGTAACTGTTGTTTCCTTAAAAAAGCGACAAAATCAAAAACCTGTTTTTGTAATTCAGGTGCTAACACTTCAAATTCATGCACTAATTGCTGACTATTCATCGTAATGTCCTGCTTAAAAAGGGTTACAAACTTTTCACATCATCAATACCGTATTGCTTCAGAATCTGAATGGCATTGGTTTTAACTACATCATCTTTAAATCCGCTATCTTTAAAAACCACGCGCATCACTTCCGGTGTCAATTCGGCTTTTAAATGCCCTATGTCTTCAACGACTTCCAGGGTAATGGCATCAGCCAGACACACAACCAACGCCCCAAAACCGATGACATAAACCGTTTTACCGCTGACTTGACGTTCTTCTATGGGCACGGTCAAGTCCAGGCCGTATTTAAGCAGGATTTCCGTCAACACATCGTCTTCGCTACGATCTTCCTTAATGTTGTCTACGATGTTAAGCAAGGTATCTTCCAGATTATCAAAATCGGCATCCCAAGGTTTGATGTTGGAAGAATCGAGTTTGAAGACTTTAAAGCCGATGTCGAGGTTATCAATGCCGTCTTTAGTGGTGTTGTCTTGCAGGATTTTCTCACCGGCACGACGGATGCGTTCTTTGCCGATGTCGGCGATAGTTTTATAACCGGCTTTATAAGCTTCCGTTTTTTCGTCACAAGGTTCGGGGAGTTGCACCATGATGAATTTACGATTGCCTCCGTCATCGGCGTTTATAGCCATAACGGAATGAGCACAAGCTGCAGAACCTGAGAAAAAATCTAAAATAACATCATCTTTTAAAGTTGCAATATCTAATATTCTTCTGATAAATCGTATGGGCTTGGGTGTACTAAATATCTTCTTCCCTAATAATTCACCAGTCTCTTTTTGTCCCTCGTCGTTATGTCCAACATCTTCGAATGTCCACCAAGTTGAAGGCACAGTGCCATCTTGAATTTCAGATAAAAAGCGTTTGATTCGCGGTTTTTGATAACTATCATTTGGGCCCCAATGTAGCCGATTTTCAGCAACCATTTGTTCATGTTTTTCTTTTGAGTAGCGCCATACAGCATTTTCGTCCGGCCAAACATCCTCGCCAGTTTTAGGATGTTTTATTGCATACCAAAGTGTGGGACGTTCAGTTTTTGATTTGCTACTTACATACTCTCCAGAAGTCCATACACCTCTTGGGTCGTTGTCCAGGTTTTTATATCGATTTATTTGTTTTTCGGTTCTCGGTAACAAATTGCGATTAAAGTATTCACTTTTTTTAAAGACCAAAACATGATCATGCATCGGAGCGATACCTGGGTCGTCATTTGAAACTGCATATTTCTTTTGCCACACTACATTGGCAACAAAATTCTCTTCACCAAAAACCTCATCACAAAGCTTCCTTAAATTAGCTACTTCATTATCATCAATCGAAATAAAGATAGCCCCATCATCCTTCAGCAGATTCCTCGCCAGTTTCAAACGCGGGTACATCATGTTCAGCCAGTTGGTATGATACCGGCCTGAGGTGTCGGCATTGGTACCAAATTTACGACCGTCTTCGTCTTTCTGATGGGTATATTGCAGGTAGGTGTCGAGATTGTCCTTATAATTGTCGGGATAGATAAACTCCTTGCCGGTGTTGTAAGGCGGGTCGATGTAAATCATCTTGACCTGTTTGTGATAGGACTTTTGCAACAGTTTTAACACTTCCAGATTATCGCCTTCGATAAACAGGTTTTGGGTGTTGTCCCAATGTTTACTTTCTGCCTTGCAAGGCCGCAGCGTGCCGGTAGATTGGGTTTGGGCAATACGCTTGGCCAGCGCTTTACCGTTCCAGCTAAAGTTATAACGTTCTTCTTGCGTTTCCACCGCGTCACCCAAGGTTTCCCGCAGTTTTTCAAAATTGATTTTGCCTTCGCTCACAGTATCGGGAAACAAGGCTTTTAATTGCTCGATATTGCTTTCCACAATAGCAAGGCTGCTGCCGTCCGTATCTTTATCTAATGGTTCCATCGTTGTGTTTAAGGTTGTTGTTCTGTTAAGAGCATTGACAAGGCTTTTAGTGTTTTCATGCAGGCTGTAAAATTAAAATCATCCTTGCCGTAAACCAGACTGTAAAAGCGCTTTAACAACGTACCCATCTTTTTCTACCAAAGCGGGACTGGGTAAATCGTAAAAATCTTGAACTTCCAGTCATTCTTGAAGCGTTGGTTTATCGGTCAAGAATAAGCGCCGATTTTCCATAATGCAGCTGCCTTGAAAAACGGCCTTTTACGCGTAAAACCGGATTAACCGGCACTTGTGTCGAGTTGCCTGCGTTATAGTCAAGCTCGGCTTCAGTGGGTTCCCAATCGACGCCCAACTTGGTGAGGGCTTGGCGTACCGCACCCGAAAAACCGTTCTGGCTATAAAGAATGGCTTTACCGGTTAATGGTGATTGCACCGCTCGGCCATAAACCCCATAACCCAGCTTTACCAAGCGTCCTTCGCGTACCAGATGCCGCAACACGCGTAATATTTGATCTTCATCACTGAGATCAGAAAATTCACGCGGCAAAAACACATCATCCGTTTGATTTTTTATGCGTTCTTCAACTTTTTGCCGTAATGTTGGCTGGCGACTCTGTTTGTCGTATTTTATTAAGCCAATCGACTTGTTCGTCAGGCGATAACTCTGAGGCCAGTGTATAACGACCACTGACTTTACCAGATTGCTCATGAAAGTTGACCCCAGGTTGATCCGTAAATTTTAGGCATAAAAAAAGGACTGGGCTAAAAGCCTAAGTCCTTGTTTTTAGTTACTAATAAATGGTGCCTCGGGCCGGAATCGAACCGGCATGGCCTCACAGCCGAGGGATTTTAAGTCCCTTGCGTCTACCAATTTCGCCACCGAGGCATCTACATCTTTGGTAAGCAGGTCATTATATAGCAAGTAAAAAAATAAACCAGACTTATCTGACATTTTTTTAAATTTTCAGGTATTTTTATTGTTGTAACATTTAAATAGGAGGCTGTAAGTAATCATTCAGTCCCCCTCTTTAACAAAGAGGGGTTAGGGGAGATTTTATTAGATAAATCCCCCTCAATCCCCCTTTGTCAAAGGGGAAAGTGAATAACTACGGCTGTAATCTTACTCTCTGAGCTGGCATTAACCTTAAAACCTCATTAGATTTACACGGATTTACAAAGATAAGCACTGATAATACATGATGTTACGCATGAACTGACAATTTACGGTTACCAACTTAAGCCGGGACAAATAACTTTCCGGGAACGCCGAGCCCCAGCTCGGCACGGGATAGTCAAAGCGATTACTGACTATGGGTCACTACGCCGAGCCGGGGCTCAGTGCTCCCGGAATCAATAGGCCGGTTTTATTTAGCTGTCCCGCTTTAAATTGGTAGCCCAATTTACCAAAAGGGTGATTAAAAGAATTTATCTAACGCGTTGTTTATCTAGGTAAATCCGTGTTTATCTGTGGCTAAAATACGTTTTTTAGGATTAATGATAAAAAGTAAAAACATACTTCAAATATTAACTGTGTTTTCTTAGTAGATCATGATCTTTTACACCAAATTCCGGGGCTACTGAACGAATATGAATATCTCGCTGTGGAAATGGAATTTCTATTTTATGTTCGCGTAAGACTTTTTCAAGTCGCATATATAAATCATGGGTGACGGGCAAACGATTTGCCAGTTCACTGACAAAAATACGAAGGGAGAAAGTTAGGGCATTGTCGCCAAAATCCACAATAAAGACACTCGGTGCGGGTTCTGCAAGTACCATTGGTGTTAAGAGCACGGTGTCCAGCATGATTTTGTGCGCCAGTTCAATATCAGAACCATAAGCTATGCCAACAATAATCTCGACACGGGTTATGGTGTCGGTTAACGTCCAATTGACCAGTTGACTGGTAATAAAAGTTTTGTTGGGTACGACATGTTCTTTTTGATCCCAGTCTATCAGGGTTGTCGCACGCATTTGGATGCGACTCACTTTACCGGTAACAGTGCCAATGGTTACCGTATCACTGACCCGTATCGGGCGTTCAAACAATAAAATGATGCCCGACACCATATTGGCAAAAATCTCTTGTAAACCAAAACCCAAGCCAACGCTGAGCGCTGCAACCAGCCATTGTACCTGCGACCAACTGCCACCCAGTTCATCAGCGATACTAATAAAGCCGATAGTAATCAAGGTATAATTTGCCAACTGATTAACAGCATAACGCCCCCCCGCTTCTATCGCCAAGCGTCTAAATACTAATAATTCCATAATCCCGGAAAAATTTCGCACCGAAACGACGGCTATAAAAAAATAAAGTCCAGCCAGTAATAGATTGGTTAAAGTGACCGGTTGGTAGCTTTCCTGATTATCACTGGTCACCAAATGTTGCCAAAGTACAATGCGATCCAAAAAGGAAAACGCGGGTAATATATTTTTCCAGATGACCCAAAAGCCGATAACCAAGCTTAAGGTTATAAATACGTGAAGCAATCTGATGGTTTGGGCATTTATTTTTGGAATATCGATAAGTTGTTCATCAACGGGTATAACCGGATCTTCGCCCCCGCTGGCTGGATGTTTTTCGGTAAGAAAAGCGGCTTTGCGTTTTTGTCTGGCATTGGTTACAGCCAACTGCCGGTTAACCAGCGTTAACCAACGAACCACCAATTGATGAATAATCATCACCAGAAAAATTAACCGCAGTGAAATAATTAATTTCACCTGGAGTTCAAGTGCGCTTAAATAATAACCTGCAACAGCAAAACCAATAATGACTACGGGTATTAAAATGACAATCGGATACCAGATATAACGCAATTTGGCTAACCAGCCTTCTGGATAGGAACTTATAAAGCTCTTTAATAAACCGCTGTTGGGATTAAGTAACCGACCTCCAAAAACGGCCAAGGCTATCATGCTAATGATCAAGGCCAAGCGCCCGAGATTATCGCTGTGCAATGACACTTTTGATGCGGATGTGGTGCTGATAATAAACAGCGTAATGACTGCAACAAACCGCAGCCAAGCAATTTGCTTGCGCAACAAGCGGACGTTATTTTTTTGCCATTGAAAATGTTTACAAGCAATACCTTCATCGGCAAATAGACGATAAAAAAATTGCAGAAAAAGCAGCGGGATTGACGCGCTTTTTAAACCATCACCAATGGCTCTGGTAAAGTCGACAACATGGATATTACTGCTTAATAACCACCCCAGATAATAGCTAAACAGCGGCAGGGGTAAAACCAGTATTAACGTATAAACCATTGCCTGTAAGGTATAAATAAAGCTGTCGGTATAAATTTTTTCAACATTAACCGAGATAATCGTGAGTTGTCGTTTAACCCTGTTTTTAATTAACAGCAGCAGGGCTAAGCTCAATAACCCCATGAAAATTATAAAGTAATTTTGTAACGCCACCTTAAGCATATCTTTGGTTAATGCCATCCAGTTAAAGGGCGACAACAACCAGGTTGTAGAATGATATAAACCGGTTAAAGTATCGACGTTAACGGGGTCAGAGCTTTTTACCCACAATAAATTTTCATCCAGATAGGTTGCAAACTTGGTGGCCTGAATGACCATTTGTTGCCGGGCAAAATCAAAATCGCCCAAGGTACGCAGATAAGTCGTGTAATCAATGGCTAATTTGTTTAGCAACTCTTTTTGGCTGTTGAGTAATACCCGTAATTCAGCCTGAATCATCATGCGCTGTTCTATCGGCAGTTTGGGATCAACTTGGGTTGCCATTATCTGCTGCAAAACGCTATCAAGGTCTGTGAGTTGTTTTAGTTGATCTTCAATTTTAAATTGCTCAAGACTGGTTATCGCTGTTTCATTCTGAATGGTTTCTGATTGCAGAGTAAATTGATCCTGGGTGGTTAAATTACGCCGCTCCTCGCGCAGAATTTTACCCAGCGCCGGACTTAAGCCCGCCAGACTGATTTTTTTATCTGCACTTTTAAAGTCATCTTCAATTTCAATCGCTTGGGCATCTACTTTGGTTTTTTGCCCGGTGTAATTTTCAATTTTGGCAGCAATAGCCTGTAAGTCTCGACTGTATTGAATATTCTCACGGGTTCTGGTTTGAATAAGAGCGTGCTTTCCGGACAGTTCTTTTTCTGCCTGACTGAGTGCATCCTGCATGTTTTTGGCTTCTTGTTCGCGCCGATCAGTTGACAAATTTTCTATTGCGGTAGTGATCGGGGTTAGCGCATTTTTTTGAATGTCCAGCAACCGAAACCCGGATTTAAGCAATTCAACCCGTACCGGATTACTGATGGCTTCAACCTCCAGCGCTTTTAATTCTGCCGTGCGTGAATCAACCAGTGTTTTTAAATAAACCTGTCTGGCTTCCGCTTCCAGTTTTGAGCCCTGTTTCTCAACAGGCCCTTCCAATTTTTTTTGTGTCGCTTCAAGATCCTGTTTTGCCGTTACCGTCTCCTCTCGAATAAGTTGCGGACGACTCTGTTGCAAAGCCAGTTCATTTTCCAGCTTTTGTAATTGCTCATCTAACGTGCTTATTTTCCCTTTCTCAATAATTAAACGCTGATCCAATTCTTCTGTGGGTATCTTGGTAAAATCTTCGGTTTTTTGTTTGGAGACCTTTAGCAGCGTTTGTTCAATTTCTTTTTGCAGCTTTTTGGTTTGCTCGGGCGCTTGCTTTAAGGCTTGATTAAAGTCAATAATTCGCGCCTTGAAGCTTTCAGTGTTAACCAGATTATCTTGCGCCGCTTGATAACTTGATAGCACCTTGGATTTTAGCGCGTCATCAAGCCCTTCGCGGGTATTGATAGCCTCAATTTTTGCCTGTAAGGTATCTTTGGTAATCTCAAGCGTGGTATTTTTTTGGCCTTTATCTGGCGCAACCGTTTTTGCCCCGGCGTCTCCCAATCCAAAAAAAGTCAATAGTAATAAAAAAAGCAAGGTGTAAGTCTTAGAATAAACAACCGGAAGATCAATGGATTTCATAGAGTTAAGCTAAAGCCGGGGATAAATAAACAGAGGGATATTAAAAATTGGACAGTGCGCTATCATAACCCGCTTTACTATATACGAGATGAACAGTTTTTGTCGCTTTTGTTTGCAGAGCATTTTCAAGATTGAATTGGCGAGGTGTAATCTACCAAGATCCTCCAATTAGTGAGTTTAAATTAACCTAAAAACCTCATTTAGCTACAGGTTTACACAGAAAAGCATTGATAATACATGATGTTACGCACGACTGACAATTCACCAAAAGTTGATTAAAAGAACTGATCTAACGCGTTGTTTATCTGTGGCTAGAATACATTTTTAGGATTAACGATATCTGTGTGTTGTAGGGGCAATCCTTTGTGGTTGCCTTGCTAACATCGTGGCATTAAAGGGCAGTCTCAAATGCCGTGGAGTTATCGGCTAATTGGGCGTTTAATGCAAGTAATCATTTAAACTCTTGAGCTATTTAAGTAAGGGGATTATTATTTGTCAAGTTCTCTCATTCCTAAACTCCAGCTTGGAAATGCAGACTCAAAAGCTCCTGCTTCCCGTCTTGCAATACAGCCGTGTCAATGTCAAAACGTTTGGGACGGGGTTGCAAATCCAGTCTCGCAGCCGATCTAAGTCGAGATCGCCTGCCTTGTTGGCAATACCGGATTATCTTTTAAATAGGCTGCGTAGCGCGGCAGTTAATAGTATTCACAACCGATTGTAATAACAGCGTCTCAAAGCAAGAAATAATTGGCCAAGCTAACCCGCTTTAACATCAACTCTGACAGCTGACCATTACCGGTCATAACCCAACAAACGGGGGTATCGAAAAACCATGCACAACCAGTTGGAATCCAGCTCAGGATTTACCCTAATGGAACTGATGGTCACCATTTCCATCGCAGGCATATTGTTAGGCGTTGCCATCCCCAGTTTTACCTCCATCATCTCCAGCAACCGCTTGACGACTTATGCCAATGAATTGGTGACGGCGTTAAATTTTGCCCGTAGTGAGGCGATAAAGCGGGGGATGCAAGTGACCGTCAGGAACAAAGGAGCAAGTACTCACTGGGAAAGCGGGTGGAATGTATTTGTAGATAGTGACGGTAGTAATGCTTTTAATGATGATGGCGATGCAGCATTATGTGAATTAGGTGAGGATTGCTTATTAAGAACCTACGATGCTTTATCAATTGGCTATACGTTAACAACTGGCGGTAGTGTCTATAAAGACTATGCCGCTTATTTATCAAATGGAACAAGTAAATCGGTGGCTGGCGATACTTTTAGGCTATGCAACGGCACAGATAAAACAGCTTCCCGCGCAATTATAATTAACGCTGTCGGTCGTGTCCGAGTTTCAACAGGAACTGCATCTTGTCCTTAATGAATTCATTACAGAGTCACGCCATGAACAAAAACGTTGGATTTACTCTAATTGAAGTTCTGATTGCGATGGTGGTGCTGGCGGTCGGTTTGCTGAGCTTGGCTGGCTTGCAAGCAACCAGCCTTAGAAATAATCAGAGTGCTTACAACCGCAGCCAGGCCACGCAACTGGCTTATGACTTGGCCGACAGAATGCGTGCCAATGCCAATATCACTGGATTGGCTACCTACACAACAATCTCTCCAATCGCAGCTACAGCAAAAGGGAATTGTCTGATTCTAACTGGTTGTAGTCAAACAGACATGGCCGAAAATGATCTCTATGAATGGAACAGTGCTGTCACCACTTCCTTACCTGGCGGCGTGGCAACTGTAACAGTATTAACCGATGTGTATACTGTTACTATTAATTGGGATGATAATCGGGATGGTAATACTGACAACAATGATCCAAGCTTTCAAACGAGCTTTAGATTATGAAAAATAACCACTCTCAAACAGGCATATCCCTGATTGAAATTATGATTGCCTTGTTGATAGGCGCGTTTTTGATAGGCGGAGTCCTACAGATTTTTATAGGCAGCAAACAGACCTACCGGATGCAGGAAAACTTATCCAGATTGCAGGAAAACGGCCGGTTTGCGATGGATTTTTTAGCCAAGGATATTCGTATGGCGGGTTATAGGGCATGTCTTACTTTTACTTCACCATCGCCTGATCCTGTCCCATGGCCCATAAATGGCACAAACGATGCCGGATTAAATGCTTCAGATACCATAATAATACAAATGTCTACTAGTAATTGCAGCTTTCCTCTTACATCTACGACTGTTTTAACAATTACCTACTCCATTAAAGCGGGTGCTAGTGGGCAGCCCGCTCTATTTAAAAATGATGGTATCACGACAAGAGAGCTTGTTGAAGGCATTGAAAACATGCAGATATTATACGGCGTGGATATTGATTCAGATGGAACATTGGGTTATGGGACGCCCAATTATTATGTTCCGGCAAGTAGTGTAACTAATAAAGTCGTCAGCATCCGCCTCAGTCTGTTGGCAGCAACTCTTGACGACAATTTAACCATACAACCTCAGCCATATACCTTCAAAGGCACAACGACAACGCCAACAGACCGTAAAATCAGACGTGTTTTCACTTCGACGATTGCCTTGCGAAATCGTCTGCCATAAAACGGAGGTCATTGTGAATAACAAACCATTTGTTCGACTTCGCTCACAACAAGCTAACTCGAGCAAGCATTCCATCAGCAACAATCCCACCCTACAGCAATCCGGTGCCGTCCTGATAATCAGTTTAATTATGTTGCTGTTACTAACGCTGATAGGTGCCTCCAGCATACAAACTACCTCGCTGGAAGAAAAAATGGCAGGTAACCTGCGTGATCTAAATCTCGCTTTTCAGGCGGCAGAGTCTGCTTTACGTGATGCGGAACGTGATATCAATCCCAATAATCCACCTGCAGCTGTCTACCGGGATATTCAAGGTCTCCACGCAACCGTCACCCCCAACACCTTTAGCTTCGTAGCTGATTGTGGCTTATCAACAGTAGGCGACACCAAGGATGACGGGCTATGTTATAACGATCCAGGTGGATATGGCGCAGCTATATGGACAACGGCAAATATGACCGCCCCGCCAAGTGTCGCCTACGGTAGATTTACCGGTGCTACACCGATTGCCGGGCTATCTGCACAACCTCGTTATCTTATTGAAGGTTCCAAAAAACAAATACCTGGGGTTGGTGAGAAATTTTACTACCTTATTACCGTCCGCGCTCAAGGAAGTAGCCCCAACACGGTTGTACGGTTACAAGCCGTTTATATTAAATAAAAAATACTGTTACTCATTTGGAGTCAACCATGAACGCAAAACGTATCCTGCTTATTGCCTTGCTGGTTTTTTTGCCAGCGTCAGCGATCGCGTTAAATCTCTCGCAGAGTCCGCTTTATCTGAGTGAGAGTGGCACGCCGCTGATCATGTTGACTATGGAGCGTGATCATAAGCTTTATTATGAAGCCTATAATGACGCTTCTGACATCAATGGTGATGGCGTACTCGACATCCGCTACAAACCGGCCATCACTTATTTTGGTTATTTCGATTCGCATAAGTGCTACAGCTATGGATCGGGTAAGTTCACCCCCACGGCAACCACAGTTAATAAGCAATGCAGTGGGGCATGGAGTGGCGATTATCTGAACTATTTGACTACCTCGCGGATGGATGCTCTGAGGCGCGTGCTGTATGGTGGCAAGCGCTACCTTGATGACCCGACGGCCACGGTACTGGAACGATCTTTTATTCCCCAGGACGCCCATAGCTGGGGCAAGGAATATACCAGTACAGTGATTGATGGCTATGACATTGCTTTGTATACACCGCTGGCACAGCCCACTTCAGGAACCCATCATTTATTTGCCAATACAACGCTGTTAAACACCAGCAATCCGCTGCTAAGGGTTTTGCAAAATACAGCTTTCAGGGTTTGGGAGTGGTTGTCCATCGAACGCCCTGTAGCTGGCACGCAATGCGCAACCGGCAATAATGTCAGATCGAATTGCGCAGTAGCCGGTAGCACCTATTGGGAAAAAGTCCCCGCCAGCTATTTCACCAATTTGACCATTACGACCTATAACACGACTGGTTACGGCACTAATTATCCCTACAGTCACAGCGATTTTAATGCACTGGTTACCACTTACGGGATCAGTTCAAAATTGTTTGGCAGCACCTCGGCTTCAAATATTGACTGCAACAGTAGTAATGGTAATTGTAATGTAAACTCAACAGCTAGTGGGGCGCAAGACAATTATCTGGCATTGATAAGCGGTAATTTGGTTATTCCGGCGGGTATGGGGGGGAGTTTCACCTTTGCGGTGGATGGCGACGATGCGCAGGAAGTCATTGTCGATGGTGCTGTGGTGGCCAGCTACTATGGGCCGCATGGTTTTGCTAATAATACCAGCCATAGTGGCACTATCAGTCTTACTGCAGGGATCCATACCCTTCTTTACCGTATGCAAGAAGCGCAAGGAGGTGATGGTTATGTGCTTTGGTGGCAAAGGACAACCCCCACCTCCACCATGATTGATTACGTCGTCCGCGTTGATGCCTGTGTTTCCGGTCTCCTGGAAAGCGAATGCCGGGGCTATCCAGCCAACAGTCCGACGGTTTACAAACCGGCCGGCATATTGCAGCAGTATGGGGAAAACGAACGGATGGCGTTTGGTTTGATAACGGGTTCTTACACGAAAAACGAATCAGGTGGGGTACTGCGAAAAAACATTTCGTCCCTGACGGATGAAATTAATCCGGCTACCGGCCAATTCACCAGCACCAACGGCATTATCAAAACCATTGATGCCTTGAAAATCATCGGCTTTGGCAGCGGCTATTCCTACGACCAAAATTGCACTGTACCTGAGGTCGGCGGCCCTCTGGCGGAAGGGCGTTGCCGGATGTGGGGCAATCCTACGGCGGAAATTATGTATGAAGGGCTACGTTATTTCGCGGGGATAGCGCCAACTCCAGCTTACTCGATTGGCAGTACTGGCAACGATGACAGTAGCCTGGGCTTACCCCTGCGAGCATGGCTGGATCCCTACCGGTCGACAACCGGAGGCTATCCCGTGTGCTCAAGACCCTCGCTATTCGTGATTAGTGATATTAATCCCAACTTCGATACGGATCAGTTACCGGGCAGTTATTTCAACTCTTTTACTGGCATCAGCGGGTTAAATGTTGATACCCTTGCACAAACCATTTGGAATGGCGAATATGGTGCCAACGCATCCCTCTTTATCGGGCAGTCAGGCGCAAGTTATGACGGCGCACCAACGGCTAAAACCGCCACCAGCTTTGGCAATATACGGGGGCTTTCACCGGAAGAACCTACTCAGCGGGGTGGCTATTATGCTGCCAGCATCGGTTTGTTCGGTAAAACGAATGACTTAAATGCCGCAGCCACCGGCAATCAGAAAACCGATACCTTCAGCATCGCCCTGGCTTCCCCTTTACCCCGTATTGCCTTTCCCTTGAACGGACATAACATCACTTTAGTACCCTTCGCCAAAACCGTAGGCGGCTGTGGCAGTGTTTCGGCGACTCAAGGGCAGTATCAGCCGACCAATACCATTGTGGACTTCTATGTGGATACCATCACCAATACCGATTCGACCAATATCGACACGACGGTCAATGGCGGTTTGGCTAAAGCCAAGTTTAGAATCAACTACGAAGATTCCGAATACGGATCGGATCATGATATGGATGCCATCGCTGAGTACGAGTTGACGGCAAAAGCAGATCATACGCTGGATATCAAGGTGTCTTCAACTTACGCAGCGGGTGGTTGTATCCAGCACATGGGCTACGTTATCTCCGGCACTTCTGCAGATGGCATTTACCTTGAAGTCAGGGATCCTGATACTGGAGCAGGAAGCGATGTGGACTATTATTTGGACACGCCGCATAGCCGGAGCGGCGCAGCGCTGCCTACCAGCACCACGCGAAATTTTTCGGTTGGCACCAATACCTCGGCTACCTTCGTTGCCCATGATCCCTTGTGGTACGCAGCCAAGTGGGGCGGATTTATTGACAGCAACGATAACAACCTGCTCGATGCAACGGAATGGGATAGCCGCGATGGCGCTGATGGAGTGCCTGACAGTTATTTTCTGGTCACCAATGCCAGTAAGCTTAAGGAACAGTTGGATCGGGCTTTTACCGAAATTCTCGCCCGCGACAGCTCGGCTTCAGCGGTAGCGACCAATTCCACGAGCCTGAAGACTCAAAGCCGGGTCTATCAGGCCAGATACAACAGCCTGGACTGGAGCGGACAACTACTGTCTTACCAACTTAGTGCCAGTGGTGTGCTCGCCAGTACCGCCGAATGGGACACCGGTGTCAAGATCAATGCACAGAATCCTACTACCGGACGGGTAATTATAACAAAGGGGGCTACCGGTGACGGCGTGGCGTTCAACTATGCAAATCTGACCGGGCCTACCACCACAGCTGGAACCCAGAAAAATTGGCTGGATAAAGATGGGGTAGGCGTGACGGATAACTGCGGCTTGGAGCGGATTGCCTATTTGCGCGGCGATCAAACCAACGAAGCGGCTAACGGAGTATTTACCTGTGCCTCTTCAACTTCAACCAGCAAATTCCGTCAACGTTCCACGACCAGGTTGGGAGACATCGTCAATTCCAATCCCTGGTATGTGGGTGCGCCTTCAGCCGGGTTCTCGGATGTGGACTACCCCGGTTACAGTGTATTCCGACAAGGCAAACTAACCCGTAACCCCGTCGTTTATATGGGAGGTAATGACGGTATGCTGCATGGTTTTGATGCCTCACTTGACACGACGACTGTCGCTACTGGCGTAACCACAGCCACTTCGGGTAATGAAGTCTTGGCTTATGTCCCTACCGGTGTATTTCCGAACCTTAGTAAGCTAAGTGAACTGTCTTACAATCAGAATCATCTTTATTTTGTTGATGGTTCGCCCATGATAGGGGATGTTGATCTGACCAGTTCGAACTGGCATACGGTATTGGTAGGCGCTCTGGCCGCTGGCGGCAAAGGCTTTTATGCGTTGGATATCACCGACCCTTCACTTTTCAGCGAAAGCAACGCAGCCGATATTCTGCTCTGGGAGTTTAATAACGCAGATGATGCTGATATGGGCTATGCCTTTAATCTGCCCCCGGCAAGTTCAGCAACGGGACAAGCCAAACAAATTATAAGAATGGCAAACGGCAAGTGGGCGGTTATTGTTGGAAATGGTTACAACAGCAGCTTGGGCAAGGCAGTACTCTATGTTCTTTTCATAAACGATGGTGTAGACGGCTGGAGTACGGGTGATTTTATAAAGCTCGTAGCCGATGCACCGGTTGGACAAGATAATGGTCTCTCCACCCCAGTACCCTTTGACACTAACAATGATGGCTACGCCGATACCGTTTACGCGGGCGATTTAAAAGGCAATATGTGGAAGTTCCTGATTGGCCCCAATAGTAGCGATGCCAGTATAACCAGTACCTCATCAACCTGGAAAGTGGCTTTTTCCGGTGCCCCGCTTTTTACCGCAACGGACAGCGGCGGACTGGCTCAGCCTGTTATTTGGCCACCCGAGGTGACACTGCATCCCGGCGGTGGACAGATGATCCTGTTTGGCACCGGTAAGTATATTGAACCAGTCGATAAAACCGACTCTCACACCCAAACTTTCTATGGTATCTGGGATCGGCATATTGTCAGCGGGACACCTTTGGGCACACGTGCTACTGATCTGCTTCCGCAGACAGTGACCGAGTCGGCATTAGCCGGGGGTAACTTCCGTATTCCCACTAACACTGCTATTTATTGGCGTCCTGTACCGCCTTTAATAGCGCCGCTTGATGTGGCGAATTGCAAGCTCACGACACCTACTTGCACGCCCACCCATAGGGGCTGGTATCTGGATATGCCCAGTACTGGGGAACGCGCTACAGGCGTACCGAAACTTATCAATCAAGTAATATTTTTCAATACCTTAATCCCTTCTTCCACGATCTGTTCTCCAGGTACGGGCTGGTTAATGTCTATGGATTATCTGAATGGCGGTCTGCTTCCCCGTGCCATCTTCATCACCGGCGGTAGCGGCACATTCAGCAACTCCGACATCAATGTGGGGGGCTTTCAAGTAGGGGCGGCACTAGGGGGGACAACTTTCATCAAGAACCTGTCCAGTGTAGATTCAAGTAATATCGGTGTGGGTGTTTCTTCTCTTACCTCTGGAGATCTGAAGCCAATTCTAATTAACTTAGGCAGTGACTCCAAAGGTCGTCTCAGTTGGCGCGAGCTTTTTCAATAGGGAGACGGCGCATTGACCATTAGTACAGGGTTTTAATTTTTAGATTAGTCTTTTTCAAAAGTGTAAAAATAGACAAATGTACATGGATAAGATGACAAGCTTTTATCATTGTTGGGGAACAAGCTTCAAATGGCAATATATCAGACAACTTAGGAAAAATTAAATTATGAAACAGAAACAACGAGGTTTTACGCTCATTGAACTCATGATTACCGTCGCCATCATCGGTATTTTGGCCGGCATCGCTATTCCCAGTTATCAGGATAGTGTGATGAAGTCACGGCGGACGGATGCAAAGGGGGCGTTATTGAGCTTGGCCAATACGATGGAACGGAACTTTACGACAACCAATAGCTACGTAGGTGTTACGCCGACTAATACAGACTATTACACGATAACCATCACTGCGACTGCCAGCAGTTATACCTTAAGTGCGGCGCCCGCTGGAGCCCAGGCTAATGACAGCTGCGGCACATTAACGTTGACTCAAACGGGCGTTAAATGCCCCAGCAATAACTCCACATGCGCCAGCCACACAGCGGGTTGTTGGTGAGCATTTATGCACGTCATAAAGCAAGGTAGGGTTGGCATTTAAGGCGTGACGGGGTTTGCACCCCGTTACTCACGTTTTAAACGCTATCGAAGCCTTCAAACGTTTCAGTCAGGGTTGTAAACCCTGATCGGCATCAGTGGATACAATTTATCATTAAGGCGTTAACTAGACTCGTTATAGAGTAAACGCTACTATTTATTGGGTAAGATAATTTTATGGTGTGGGATGGACATCCCACGATGTGGGACACGCTAACGAGGCAAAATGTCTGGTGACAGTTACAGTGGTTCGCTGTAACGAAGCAAAATGACTGCTGACAGTTAGGGTGGGTCGTTGTAACGAGGCAAAGTGTTTGGCGACGTTTATAGTGGTTCGCTGTAACGAGGCAAAGTGTTTGGCGACGTTTATAGTGGTTCGCTGTAACGAGGCAAAATGTTTGGCGATGTTTATAGTGGTTCGCTGTAACCAGGCTAGCTGTTTGGCGACATTTATAGGGGTTTTAGCATTCCGTACCCTGTGTTGTCGTATTGTCAGGGGCAATTTGCCTGCACTTATAAGTGTTAGGCATTATCAAGGTAGGGTACATAAACGCAGTGTCATGCACCGACAAGGTTAATAGCCAGTCTATTAAAAAAAGATTGCATTGTTCTATAAAAATGGCGCATTATTTGTCACCTGATATTTTTACTAGACAATTTTCTTCTTTTAAAAGGAATCCTATCATGACCACTTCAACGACTATTCCCCGTACCGATGCCGGCAAACGCGATCTTTTACAGCATCTTAGTATTCAACTACCCAACTACGCCACTCTTTTAGAAATTAGTGCGACCGATTTAGATCAAGTTCAGAGTAGTTTTGATTGGTTTGATTACAGTCTAAAAGTTGAACAGGCGGCGCAACGTTATACCGATGGTAATTATGCCTTTAAACGGGTATTACGTGATGGTCCAAAAAGCGCTGCCATCAATCCGCCAGCGCCGCTGGTGATCATTACGCCGCCAACATCGCAACCTTTTGCCGATATTGTGGGCTTTTTGGGGTCTTTGATTATTCGTATTAAAAAACATAAAAATTATACCGAAACCATCGGTAAATCCTTGCATATTATTCCTGCTCAAACCCCTGCGCCCGATCCTGCTTTGTTGCAACCGGAATTAACATTTGATTACAATGGGGGGCATCCGGTTTTGTATTGGTATCATAATGGTACGGATGCCTTGGTAATAGAAGCGGATTATGGCACCGGTTCGTTTGGTTTAGTGACTATTCAGATGTCCACCCGTTTTGAAGACAGCTCACCTTTGCCGTTACCCGGCACTTTGGCTCTGTGGAAATACCGCGCTATTTATCGTATTCGTGATGCCCAAGTTGGACAATGGAGTAAGGTGTTGGACGTTAGTGTAAAAGGCTAACGGGTTAAGTAAGGCATACACCAAGGCATGACGGGCTTTGCAAACCCGACTGAAACGTTTGAACCTAAAAACCTTATTTAGCCACAGATTTACACAGATAAGCACTGATAATACATGATGTGACGCACGACTGATAATTAACCCAAAGGGTGATCAGAGGAATTGATCTAACGCGTTGTTTCTCTGAGTAAATCCGTGTTTATCTGTGGCTTGAATATGTTTTTTAGGTTGAAGGGTTCCATAGCTTTTAAAACGTGAGTAACGGGGTTGCAAACCCCGTCACGCTCAACTAAGGTAATTATTCACCTCCCCCTTTGAAAAAGGGGGATTGAGGGGGATTTATCTAATTAAATCTCCCCTAACCCCTCTTTTTCAAAGAGGGGGACTGAATACTTAC
>CAIMDR010000657.1 GCA_903839795.1 uncultured Methylococcaceae bacterium
CCCATCGCATGGTAAACCGTTGCCATTTCCAAACCAATAATACCGCCACCGACAATCAACAGCTTTTTAGGAATTTCTTTTAATTCCAACGCATCTGTTGAGTCCCATAAACGCGGATCATCATGCGGAAAAATCGGTATTTTAGTCGGACGTGAACCGGCCGCAATAATAGCCTGATCAAAGCGGATAGTTTGGATGCCCTCTTCAGTTTCTACGGCTACCGTATCCGGTGAGGTAAATTTTCCGATGCCCTGAATAAAAGTCACCTTACGTTGTTTGACCAAGCCTGCCAGTCCGTCATTTAAGGATTTGGTAATGCTTTCTTTCCAGTCTCTGATTTTATCAATATCAATCGTCGGCTTGCCGTAACTGACACCGTGTTGTTCAAATTCTTCGGTTTCATGAATTATTTGCGCGGCGTGCAGTAAGGCTTTTGAGGGAATACAGCCAACATTAAGACACACGCCACCCAGCACTGGATAGCGTTCAATCAAAACAACCTGTTTGCCTAAATCGGCCGCGCGAAACGCCGCACTGTAACCGCCAGGGCCGCCACCCAATACCAAAACTTCCGCGTGTAAAACTGCTTCATTCATTGTTAGTGTGTCCCGTGTTAAAGTAACAGGCGGCGAATATCAGCCAGATAGTATTTGACGGTTGCCATAAAGCGGGCACCTTCCGCGCCGTCTATGACCCGGTGGTCGTAGGTTAAATCCAGCGGTAACATCAGGCGTGGCAAAAATTCTTTGCCATTCCAGACCGGTTGCATTTTTGCACGGGTGACGCCCAATATGGCAACTTCCGGTGCATTAACAATCGGTGTAAACGACGTGCCGCCAATTCCGCCAAGGCTGGAAATGGTCATGCAGCCACCTTGCATGTCACCGGGCAATAATTTACCCAGACGTGCTTTCTCGCTTTTTTCGGCTAATTCAACGGCCTGCTCATTGACGCTTTTGTTGTTGACGTTGCGTAATACGGGCACGACCAAGCCATTAGGCGTATCAACGGCGATACCGATATTAAAATATTTCTTTAGTATCAAGCTTTCGCCATCGGCAGACAAAGACGCATTGAAGCTGGGAAACTGCTGCATCGCCGCAACCAGTGCTTTAATGATAAACATCAGACCGGTGATTTTTAACTCGCCTTTGGCTTTTTCAGCATTCAGGGCATTACGAAACGCTTCCATCTCGGTTATATCGGCTTCGTCATGGTAGGTTACCATCGGCAGATTTAACCACACACGACTCAGGTTTTGTCCGGTCAGGCGTTTGATTTTGCTGAGTTTTTGGACTTCGGTTTCACCATAAGGAGAAAAATCAACAGCGGGTATGCTCGGAATACCGGCTCCCGTTGCCACGACGCCTTCAGTAATCACTTTTTTGACAAAGCTTTTTACATCGTCTTTTAAAATCCGTCCCTTACGACCGCTACCGGTTTTTATTTTAGCGACATCAACACCCAGTTCGCGTGCAAAAAGACGCACAGACGGTGAGGCATGGGCTTTTTCGCCGGATACCTCAGGGCTTTGCAAAACTTCCGGCGCTTTCGGTTCGGGTGCGCGTGGCACCGGCAGACTGACCGGTTCCGGCGCTTTTTCAACGACCGTAGCGGCTGCGGGTGTTTCAGCAACGATAGCAGCGGGTTGCGCCGCCGGTTCGGCAATGCTAATCTCGGCATCACTGACCAATACCGTTGCAATCAGCGAGCCTTCGGATACGGTATCACCGGGCTTGATATAAACCTGTTGAATAGTGCCGACGGCACTGGACGGCAAGTCCATACTGGCCTTGTCCGTTTCAAGCGTAGCTACGGTTTGTTCCAGCTCGACGATATCACCGGCTTGAATCAATACTTCAACAACATCAATTTCAGCGACATTACCAACATCGGGAACTCTAATTTCACACAAACGAGTCATATAATTTTCCTTTTGTTAAATTAGCCAGGGAGCTTTCGCATCCGCCGCTATGCCGTATTTAGCGATGGCAACCTCTACTTTGGCCGCATCAAATTGACCTGAGTCAGCCAAACTTTTTAGTGCCGCAATAGTGACATGGTAACGATCGACTTCAAAAAACCGTCGCAAGTTTTCACGGGTATCAGAACGGCCAAAACCATCGGTTCCCAATACGGTGTAAGGCGCAGTAATATAGGCACGAATTTGTTCGGCAAACGCACGGGTATAATCAGTCGCCGCAATAACAGGCCCTACGGCATTACCCAGGCAACTGGCAACATGCGCTTGTCTTGAAGGTTCTGTTGGATGCAAGCGATTCCAGCGTTCACAGGATTGTCCATCTCTGGCCAATTCGGTAAAGCTTGGGCAACTCCATAAATCGGCTTCTACGCCCCAATCGTTTTTAAGCAATTCAGCGGCAAACTCGACTTCACGGAAAATGGTTCCAGACCCCAATAACTGGACTCTTGGCGCTTTGTTTTTTGCGCCCTGACTAAAGCTGTACATGCCTTTAAGAATATCCAGTTCCACGCCTTTTGGCATGGCCGGATGGCTGTAATTTTCATTCATCACCGTGATGTAATAGAACACATCTTCTTGCTCAACATACATGCGGCGTAAACCGTCCTGAATGATAACCGCTACTTCATAAGCATAAGTGGGATCATAAGAGATGCAATTGGGTACGGTCGCTGCCATTAAATGGCTGTGACCATCTTCGTGCTGAAGACCTTCGCCATTTAAGGTGGTTCTTCCGGCGGTGCCACCCATCAAAAAGCCACGGGTACGTTGATCAGCCGCTGCCCAGATTAAATCACCCACTCGTTGAAAACCAAACATCGAGTAATAGATAAAAAACGGAATCATCGGTACGTTATGGGTTGAGTAGGCGGTGCCGGCAGCAATCCAGTCACACAAACCACCCGCTTCATTAATGCCTTCCTGCAACACTTGACCGTGCTTATCTTCTTTGTAGAACATCAGTTGGTCGGCATCTTGCGGAGTATACAATTGCCCCACTTGTGACCAGATACCCAACTGTCTAAACATGCCTTCCATACCAAAGGTTCTTGATTCGTCAGGAACAATAGGCACGATGCGTTTGCCGATATTTTTGTCTTTAACCAAAATATTAAGCAGATTTACAAACGCCATGGTGGTTGAGATTTCACGACCTTCACGGGTCGCTTCAAGCAAGGTTTTAAAGTCACTTAAAACAGGCACATCCAAGGCATAAGATTTGGTTCTTCTGGACGGTAAATGACCGCCCAATTCAGCCCGACGCTGCTGCATGTAGACTAGTTCTTTTGAGCCTTCTGCAAAAGTCAGATAAGGAAGCTTTTGCATTTCCTCATCGGTTACCGGCAAGTCATAGCGATCCCTGAAATGGCTCAGCGAGATGTCGCTCATTTTTTTCTGCTGATGAGAAATGTTCTGGGCTTCGCCAGACGCGCCCATGCCGTAACCTTTAATGGTTTTGGCTAAAATAACGGTAGGCTGTCCTTTATGATGTACCGCAGCATGAAATGCGGCATAGGTTTTGGAGGGATCATGGCCGCCCCGATTCAGTTCCCAAATATCACGGTCAGACCAGTCAGAAACCATGGCTTTTAATTCAGGCGTGTTAAAGAAATGTTCGCGCACATAAGCGCCGTCTTTTGCTTTAAAGGTTTGAAAATCACCATCGACACAGGCCATCATGCGTGCGGCCAGTAAGCCACCCTTGTCACGAGCCAATAATGCATCCCAGCGTTGTCCCCAAACCAGTTTAATCACATTCCAACCGGCACCGCGAAATTCACTTTCCAGCTCTTGAATGATTTTTCCATTACCACGCACCGGGCCATCCAGGCGCTGGAGGTTACAGTTAATAACAAAAATCAGGTTGTCCAGTTTTTCACGCCCGGCCATACCAATAGCGCCTAATGATTCAGGCTCATCGGTTTCACCATCACCCAGAAAACTCCAGACTTTACGTTCCGAGGTATTGGCAAAGCCGCGATCCTGCAAATAATGCATGAAACGGGCCTGATAAATAGCCATAATCGGGCCGAGTCCCATTGACACGGTTGGGAATTGCCAGAAATCCTGCATCAACCAAGGATGTGGATAAGAAGGCAAACCGTTGCCATCAACTTCCTGACGGAAGTTATCCATTTGTTCTTGAGTGAGTCTGCCCAGCAAGAAAGCGCGGGCATAATCACCGGGTGTTAAATGACCTTGCGTAAAAATCAAATCGCCGTCATGTTGATCTGAAGCGGCATGCCAAAAATGATTGTAACCGACATCATAAAGCGTTGCGGCCGAGGCAAAACTGGCAATATGGCCACCGACATTGGTGTGCTTGTTTGCCCTTAATACCATCATCATGGCATTCCAACGCACGTAAGAACGGATTTTTTGTTCTATCGTGGCATCGCCGGGAAACTGGGCTTGGCGGGAAACGGGAATGGTATTGAGATAGGCGGTATTGGCACTAAACGGGATGTCAAATCCTGAATGCCGGGTTGCAGCAACCAGCTGTTCAATCAGAAAGTGCGCGCGTTCGCTGCCATCTTGATCTAGTACCGATTGCAGTGCTTCAATCCACTCTTTGGTTTCGGTCGGATCAATGTCGTTCTGTCCGGTAATCTCTGAAATTAAGCTGTTATTCATAGGTGATCCTTTTGGGACAGGTTAGGCATGGCTTAAAAAAATTTTTACTATGGGGTTCAATTTAGTCATTTTGACTGCGTATTGACCGGGCTTACAAAACCACGGGGTAAGCATTCCGTATCAATGCAGTCTGAATGGCTGGGTAACGGGTACATAGTATATACAAATGAAGGGGCGCAATACACCCGTTTTAGCAAGTGATGTGACAGATAGTTTACGAAAGTCACGAAAAATACGAAAAAATAGACAGTTTACATATACACTTTCAGATAAATAATTTCTGTGTCGACAGATACCATCCCTTCGAGGGATGGTATCTGTATGATCTTACAGCGAAGTAAATTGGAAATTTAATTTCTGAAAGTCTTCTATAGATACTCAAAATGATTCATCATTCTTTAAGTGTCTGTTTGAGGATGTTTAACCAAATAGTATTATAATGGGAATCATCCAATAATGCGTGATGATTACAATCAACACTATAAGTTTTTATTTTACCGTTAAAAACACCTGTCCAGTCTTGCATTTTACGATTTTTAGTATGAACCATAATAGTATTTTCAATACCTTGCAGAGGATGCTCAGGTTGATAACATCGAATGGCGTTTGTATAAATTCCGGATATATAACGCCAGTGAAAGCGACGAGGAATTTCTCCCAAATAAACGGTAAGTTTGACTGTTAGTGGAAAAAGTATTCTCTCATTAGCAAAACTTATACATGCTTTAGCAAAAGTGGTACATCCTTCTTCATTTTCATCTCCGCCTAATGACGATGGATCCAATAAAAAAAGCAGTGCCACTTTTTTTCCTTGTCTACATAACTGGCATGCTATTTCATACATAATCAAGCCTCCAATAGAAAACCCACCCAAATAATAAGGCCCATCCGGGTTGATTTGTAAAATGCTTTGCAAATAGTAACTTGCCATATCTGGAATACTGATATGTTTCGCTGCGTTACCATCCAGTGATTGATGATGTAACAAAAAAAGGGATTTATTAGAATTCAAATTCGTAATTTTCGTTGATACATCCCTACCTAGACTCATACCCCAAAAGAGAGGAGGCAATGTAGAGTTAATTTGAAAAGCAGTAATGATTGGATCAGATTTTTGATCTTTTACAAGAATATCCTGTTTCAAGATAACTGCCAGTTGGCTAATCGTAGGAAATTGGAATACCCAACTCATAGGTATAGATTTACCAATTTTGGCCTCTATTTTTGTACACAGCACCAATATTAGCAGGGAATGGCCGCCCAATTCGAAGAAATTATCATGCGTGCCAATCCGGTCAATATTTAGGATTTCCCGCCAAATTGTGACTAACACCTCTTCAATAGACGAACTGGCTGCAACATAGGCTTGTTCAAAGTCGGAGCGTGTTTGATCCGGTGCGGGTAACGCTTTCCGGTCGAGTTTGCCACTGGGGGTCAGGGGTAGTTCGTCAAGAAAAACAAATGCGGAAGGCACCATGTAATCAGGTAACTGTTCTTTTAAAAAAAGGCGTAAGGCATCTATGTTTGACTGCTCAAGTTGTGAGTGAGCCAGATAAGCAATCAGGCGTTTATCACCAGATTGGTCTTCCCGAACGGCCGCAACCGCTGTATTTATTCCGGGATAATTTTCCAGTACCGCTTCAATTTCGCCCAGCTCAAGACGAAAGCCACGCAGCTTGACCTGATGGTCAATACGTCCCAGAAACTCAATAGTACCATCTGGCTGATAACGCGCCAGATCGCCGGTTTTGTACAATCGAGAACAAGAGTCATCACTGAAGGGATCGGCGATAAATTTTTCAGCGGTCAATTCGGGGCGATTGAGATAGCCTCGTGCCAAACCATCGCCGCCAATATGGATTTCACCCGATACACCGATGGGAACCGGTTGCAAGTGTTTATCCAAGATGTAGATTTGGGTATTGGCAATAGGATGACCTATAGATATAACTTCAGCGAAGGGGGTATCGCTAGATAAACGTTTAACTGTTGACCATATAGTTGTTTCTGTTGGGCCATAAAGATTCCATACTTCCCTGGATTTTTTTTGTAAATGCATGGCTAAATCACGTGACAATGCTTCACCAC
>CAIMDR010000658.1 GCA_903839795.1 uncultured Methylococcaceae bacterium
CGAAGTTCACGAAGAAAAACCAAAGAAAAATCTTCGTGTCTTCGTGGTAAATGTCTTAAGTTGATGTCTATGGGGCGATTCGTTTTGAACGTAAGTATTCAGTCCCCCTCTTTATAAAAGAGGGGTTAGGGGAGATTTTATTAGATAAATGCCCTAAACCCTTTTTCAAAGGGGGAGGTGAATAAATACTATTGAACAGCCCTTACTGATATTCGCTGAGTTGCCTTACCTCTGACGATGACGGCTCTATAACACACTGCGCATGGGTCTATGTGATTTTTTATCCAGCGCGGGCAACGCTGCAATCGCTTCGCGAAGTTTGGTTTCCCAACTACGTCTAAGCTGCAACATATAATCATCATCATCGTCAAAACAATAGTATTCATCCAAACTAAAGCTGTCTTTACGATAAATAAGCATTTCAACAGGGGAGCCGACGCTGGCATTACTGCGAATGGTAGAATCCATGGACACCAGGCAGCAACGCGCGGCTTCGTCTATCGAGGTGTTCAGTTTTAGAAAGCGATCCAGTATGGGTTTACCGTATTTGCTCTCGCCAATTTGCAAAAAAGGGGTGTTGGCTGAGCTGGTTATGCTGTTGCCTTCTGCATAAACCATGTAAGCGCCGTGGGGATCAGCACCTATTTGTCCCGCTAAAATAAAACTGGCGGAGGTGTTAAAGGCAGATTGTCCCTGAGAGCTTTTATGCTGTTTTTGTTTATCAACACTGACATGCCCCAAATAATCAGCCGCCTCAAACAAGCTTTCCACATTATTTAAATTGATAGGGGCATTTTTGATTTTGTCGCGGTGTAATTGCTCTAATACGGCTTGTGTAGTGGCCAGGTTGCCAGCGCAAAGTAACACAATCTTACGGTCGTTGGTCGTATCAAAAGCGTGCATTTTGCCATGTGTGCTGACATTATCAATACCGGCATTGGTTCTTGAATCAGAAACCAGAATAAGTCCTTCGTTTATAGAAGCTGCAATACAATAAGTCATGAACGTTTAGCCGTTGTTATAAAGTAATAATTCGTCAATTATCCAGCAAATCGACCCGAACGTCCATGTTGTTCAATAAACAACCTGAGCCGAACTGATGAAATATGGAAACATCGGCGGCATCGCGCCCCAAAGCAATAACCACCCGACCGCCTCTAAAGTCAATTTGTGTAGGGTCAAAGCAATACCAACGGTCGCCAATATAAGCTTCAAACCAGGCATGTAAATCCATCGGTTGAAGATTATGCAGGTAACCTACGACCAGTCGGGCGGGTATGCTGATACTGCGACAAAGTGCGATGGCAAGTTGGGCAAGATCCCGGCACACGCCATAGCCATGATGATGCACTTCAACAGCGGATAACGGAAATTCACTGGAGCCGGGTAAATAATCGATAGTGTCCCGAACCCAATCGTTGATTTTGCTGACTTGATCATACCCTGGTAGGGCATCAAACGTTATTTCTCTGGCAAGATCGCCAAACCGGTCAGATTCGCAATAACGGCTGGGTAACAGAAAGGTAAGCACGTCGTTGGGAAGGTGTTGTATTTCAACAAAATAAGCTCCCGGTGCAATATCAATGCTGTCAGGCACCATGACCTCGGCTGAAGTATGGATCAAAAAATCTCCAACCGGCGCAAGCAAACGCTGACACGAATTGCCGAAACTATCAGTGCTTTCTATAATGGGTGTCGCAGGTTTAATGGTATAGACCTCCCGGTTTATCCATTGCTGTAAGCCTTTGAAAGGACGCAGCATTAAAATTAAAGCACTCTCTTCAACTATCTGGAAATTGAGATTACAACTCACCCTTAATTTCATATTAATAAACCCTGTGTAAATAACGGTATCACTAGCATTTTAGCTTATAAAACAAAGCCTCGTCACGCTTCAGTCAGTTGTTAAAAAATAGCACACAGATGACACGGATTTGACTGATGGACACGGATAAGGGAAGTGTTTTAATCCTATGGGTGACTATCTACTGCTTGGTAAATATTTGAATATTTTGGGCTACCACTTTAGTCAGGACAAAAATACCGATGTTAGACCTGACAGGTTTATAAAACCTGTCAGGTCTGGCCCACGTTAAATTGATAGCCAATATTTTGTAATTATTCACCTCCCCCTTTGAAAAAGGGGGATTGAGGGGGATTTATCTAATTAAATCTCCCCTAACCCCTCTTTTTCAAAGAGGGGGACTGAATACTTAC
>CAIMDR010000659.1 GCA_903839795.1 uncultured Methylococcaceae bacterium
TAAGCCCCAATGGCCGCTATTCTTTTTGAAAAAACCGGACAGATTTATGATTGTTGTTATAACAACGGTTTTTGTCATGATCACTTTTACGCTGTATGGAGAAGGGCAGCGCCGCGAAAGACTTGCAAAAGAGCCTAAACAACCGGTTTCTCAAAGCAGTATTCCAATTCCGGTTCCTGTGCCTGTCCCTGTCCCTGTTCTTGAAAAACCGGTAACTAAATAAAGTACCGGGTAACCGCCTTTACACAGGTATTTACACAAGATTTTATTCCTGTTTGATTAACAGTGATACGATTTGTGTGGCTTACCTGTATTTTTAGCATATTAAAGAACGTGCATGAAATAACTTGACCATTTATATTCCCTCACCCCAGCCCTCTCCCAGAGGGAGAGGGAGCAAGATGCCGAAGTTATTTCATGCACGATCCTAAATATCTTTTAATAAACGGTTTTGTTCAGAAGCTTCCATCAAATTTCTAAAGTTATTGACGGCATTCATAAACAGTTGCTCCTGACTCATATCCGGCAAACGGTTTTGTCCACACTGTTCCAGTGCGTTGATTATATAAGCAATAGTCAGTCTATTGATATCAACTGCGGGCTGATAAACCTCATCAACCTCGTCCTGATCTTTAAACTCGACAATAATATGGCTGGCGATTAAATTTAATAAAACGGGCTGAATAACGGCTATGGGAATAACCAGTTTTGTTGCTATTTCAGTGGCGGTTAACGGCTTGTCTAGTTGTATAAAATACTTGATAATCAGATGCGTAATTTGCAGGGCAATGACTTTTTTTAAAGAGAAACTTAAATCAGAAAAACGGTTGTTATTTCGATAAATCTCATAGTTTTGTAGAAAAAACGCCACTTCACAACCCAACAAGACAATCATCCAGCCGACTTGCAACCAGACGACAAATAAAGGTAGCGCTGCAAAACTACCGTAAACAGCGTTATAACTGGACGCGCCAATTTGCAGGCTTAAATAAGCCCACTGAGAAAGATGATACAAAATTCCGGTAACCATAGCGGCAATGATACCGGCTTTGTAGTTTATTTTATGATTAGGCATAAAAATAAACGTAAAGGCAAATAGCACAATCATAAGCACCAAAGGTGACAGGCTCAACCCTCTCAGAACCAGCCAAGTGCCAAATTCCGGCAGGTGTATGACAGTGATTAGCCAGGTTATTTTAGTTTTCAGAAAGACCGTCATGCTGCTTGCTGCGATTAATAACACCGGAGCCAACAGCATAAGCGATAAATAATCACTAAACTTACGACTGATTGAGCGCCCTTTGCCTATTTTCCAGATAAAGTTAAATGACTCTTCAATGTTGCCAATCACGTTAATAATGGTCCAAAATAAAACAACAATGCCAATCCCCGCAATCACCCCGCCTTTAGTGCTTTCCAACAGGTTTTGTGCAAATCTGATTAACTGTAAAACCAGGGTATCTTGATCCGGCGCGTGCTCAAGTAATTGTTGTTCCAGCATGGTTTCAAAACCGAAACCTTTGGCGATACCAAATAGCATGGCGATGATGGGCACTATCGACAGTATGCTATAAAGCGTTAATGCGGATGCTCTTAGCGGACACAAATCACGCGAAAAACCCTGAACCGATAAGATAATAATTTTTAGCGATTTAATTAACGTCGCTTTAAATAGTGGCAGTTTTTGCTCGTGTAACAGCCAAATATCTTCTGTAATAAAATTAAACAGGTTTAGTTCCATTGACTGGTTTTATGACTTTAAATTAACGTTAATGCTGGGTAAGGTAGCATGCAAAAAATCGCCCCTGTAAAAGTTGCCACAGCTTCTAGCGAGTTACCCAGTGGTTCTTTCGTACACTATTCTGATAGCTCCAATGCAAAAATAGCTTACCTAAAGATTATTAATCCTGCCAAGTCTATTTACAATATAAATAAATTTCCAGTATTCATTTTAGTCAGGTTATTGTGGTAGACCTGTTTCTCCAATAAATAAATAAATTATTCTTTTATTGATCATAGCCTAAATGCCAAACTATAATCCATGATTATCAAATTATTCTGGATGTTTTCAGTCTAGCGTTTTCTTTTTAAAGTACTTCAGCGGAGTCGTTAGGCATGAGCAAGCAAGAATCGTATCACGTGGTTGTGTTTCCTATCGTTGATTGTGAGTCGCAGGATAAAGGTTTTAATCGTATGAGGCTGGATAAAACCGGTGCAAAGTTTCCCGGAATAAGTTTGGCTGCACTGAGTGTGATCCGTTGCTTGTTGCTGCTAATCGTTACGATTTGGGCTTTGCCCACAGTGGCACAAGAGACTCAGGTCGCAGATTTATCCACGCTTATCGCACCTTCGAAGCAAGACGCGACTGAGGCTTCGCCCGTTGAGTTCATGAATCGTCCCATCTTTACGATTCGCTCTGAATTTATGGGTTACACGCAAGAGGAACGCGCAATCACTGTCAGGGATCGTATCAAATCAGCCATGGAAAAAGGCGGTGACGATCATGTATCAATTCGACCTACGCCGGAAGGCGGGCGCTTTATAGAACTCAATGGTCTGGCGGTATTCCAAATTAGACCCAGCGATCTTGATCCGCTTACCGGTGAATCTGTGGATGAAACCGCCCAAAATGCAGCGGAGAATCTGAGGATTGCAGTACATGAAGCCAGAGAGCGAGGCAATTCCAGCATTATGCTTAAAGGCATAGGACTTTTCATTCTCGCCAGTGTATTTTTCTACGGGGTGTGCCGGTTTATTTATTCGCTGGAAAACCGGATAATCAAGCGTTTACAAAGCTGGATGCAGGTATGGGAAGACAAACTGACGGTAGCGGTTCGCCCACAACAAGCACTTAATGTTCTGGTTTTTGTGACTCGTCTTGCCAAATGGACGGTAGTGATTATGGCGGGTTATGAATGGGCGACTTTTAGCTTGCGCCAGTTTCCCTATACTCGACCTTGGGGCGAGACACTTCATAATTACCTGATTGATACCATTGAGGGAATCCTGTCAGCTATCGTGGATGCCCTACCTGGACTGCTGGTTGTTTTTCTGATTATACTGCTTACCCGCTTCACCTCTCAGTTATTAAAAGCCTTCTTTGCCAGAATTGAGTCAGGCGAGGTTACCGTGCCGTGGATGGCTGAAGAAACCGCCAGACCTACCCGTAAATTGACTCAGGCCTTGCTTTGGCTGTTTGCTTTTGCCATGGCTTATCCCTATTTCCCGGGTAGCAATACCGAAGCCTTTAAGGGCTTGAGTGTATTAGTCGGTATCATGCTTTCAATTGGAGGCGCCGGTGTTGTAGGGCAGGCAGCGAGTGGCTTGATTATGATTTATTCTCGGGTTTTGCGCGAAGGCGAGTATGTAAAAATTGGCGAGACTGAGGGACTGGTTACCTTGGTGGGAATTTTTTCGACCAAAATCAGAACGGCTAGTGGTGAAGAAGTTAACATGCCCAATGCCTTGATTGGCAGTTCGACAACCGTAAATTCATCACGTCTTGCCGAGGGCAAGGGTTTGGTCTTACACACGACCGTCACCATCGGATACAACACGCCTTGGCGACAGGTTCACGCCATGCTGATGCGGGCTGCCGGGAGTACGCCGGGACTGCGAGCCGAGCCCAAGCCTTTTGTAATCCAGTCTGCGCTTTCTGACTTTTATGTTGAGTACCGGCTGTGTGTACAGGTTGAACGCCCCGAGATACGCCGAATTACTCTGACGGCGCTACATGCCAACGTTCAGGATGTGTTTAACGAATTCGGTGTGCAGATCATGTCGCCTCATTACGAAAACGACCCGCTGGAAAAAGTCTGGGTACCAAAGGAGCAGTGGTTTGAAGCGCCCGCTGAAAATGGCGTGGATGGTGAATCGGTTTAGGAGGCGCAAGATAATTCCTTGTAACGACTCAGTCGATGCCGATCATAGAGCACGAATCAGTCGGATTTCGACCTATGAAAAACATAAACCCAGACTCGTCAAGAAGACGGTCTGGGTTAAGGTGACGACTGGTGTCAAGCCCAGCCCAACGCAAGTTTGTACTCCTGATCACAATAACACCTAAATCCTGCAAGCCAACACCTTGTATTATATAATAATCGTTATAAATCAATGGTATAATATAGATACTAGGTAATCTTACAGGTCATTATTTTAATGAAAGCAACGTCATCAAAAAAACAGAAAAAAGCCACCCCCGCCCGTAAGCCAGCAGGCAAAGTTAAAATGTCAGCAACAGCATCCGGGCTGACCAGTCAGGCTGGCCTTATACCCGTAGTAAAATTCTTGGATCGCATCGGCTTTGAACAAACGATCAACCAGACGGTTCCGCATCAACGCGGGGATAATGCCGAGTACCAATTGACGGGTTCGATGTTTCTGGTAGTCGTGGGTATGATAGGTGGCGCCACCTCGATTGCAAAGCTCTGCGGTGTTTGGTCAGATGGCGTTTTGCGTAAGGTTGCAGGTTGGCTAAAAATACCTGTTGAAACAACGATAAGTCGGATATTTAAAGAGGTCACCGAAAAGCAGATCAGCCAGCTTGAAAGCGTCACGCATAGATTACGCGCTCAAATTTGGCGCAAGGCTAACCGTGCAGGCTTGTCTAAAGTTGGACTCAATCCGGTGCAATGGATCGATATTGATTCTACCGTTGATACGGTGTGCGGCACCCAAGAGGGA
>CAIMDR010000660.1 GCA_903839795.1 uncultured Methylococcaceae bacterium
CTCGATGCTTTGGTGGAGCAAATCGAGACCCGCGTAGTCTCGGTGAATAACGGTGAGACGTATTTTCGCAGGAATCCCGGCAACGTCATCCCCAGGCCGGACGGTGCCGCAAATTTTCAGACTATCGGGGCTTGGGAGGATTACTCCACACCTTCGCGTGACCTGCGCCTCATTATCGCCATGAAGGTGTTGACCGATTTGCCCGAGAAAATCATGCGTCACCCCGATTTGTTCGTAATGAATGGCAGAAGTCCGGAACAAGCCAAAGTCTGGATCGAACAGCACCACGCAAGGCGTATCCAGGAACGCAGTATCTTTTATACGCGTAGCAACGGCAGCCTGTGGGAGCTGTCCATAGCCGAAGTGCTGGCACGAAAGCCCTTATACGAAATAGCTTATAATCCCAACGACTGCGCTGAAATGCGTTGGGGGGCAAAGCCGGGTACAGAAGAGTATTCCACCTGCCGCCGTCATGCACCCGCAGAACAACACGCAAAAATGGAACGCTACCGAGGTTGGTTTCGAGAAGCACGAAGACCGACAAGGTGAAACCCTAAATCTCAGGGGGAGAGCAAAGCGAGGGGGCTTGAATAACTACGATTTATCCTAAAAAACGTATTTTAGCCACAGATAAACACGGATTTACTCAGATAAACAAGGCGTTAGATCAATTTTTTGATCACCCTTTTGGTAAGCGGTCAGTAGTGCGTAACATCATGTATTATCAGTGCTTATCTGTGTAAATCGGTGGCTAAATGAGGTTTTTAGGATAAAGGATGCCTAAAATCTCTTCTAACCTCTCTTTCTTAAAGAGGGAATGAATAGTTACGGCATTAGTTAACTACGTTTTGAGTTCCCCTTCTCACCAGAAAAGCCATTCAAATAATAGCTTAAATGCATTAGCAACAAAACAAAAGATATTATTTTGTAATATGGTAAAATTGCGATTCCATCGGAGTCTCAAGTCAAAGCCATTAAATGAGTTTGAGATTTGGTGTAGAACGATACAGCAAAGGATGCAGCATCGCTCTCCTTACATATAGGAAGGGTAATTTAATACTTGGCACGGCGACACGTTTTTTATTTGTCTTCCACGTTATTTAATTCCCGATCCATAACTTTTGTTTAACTTCATACTTTACAACTCTTATGAACAAGCCCAAAAAAGTCGCAATTTTAACCGCTGGTGGTTTGGCACCTTGCCTAAACTCAGCTATCGGCAGTCTTATCGAGCGTTATACCGAAATTGATCCTTCTATTGAAATCATTTGTTATCGTAGCGGCTATAAAGGTCTGTTACTGGGTGACTTTTATACCGTAACACCAGCAATGCGCGAAAAAGCAGGGCTTTTGCATCGTTTTGGCGGATCACTGATTGGCAATAGTCGCGTTAAATTGACCAACGTTAAAGATTGCCTAAAACGCGGTCTGGTTCAGGAAGGCCAAGACCCGCAAAAAGTAGCCGCTGATCAATTGGTTAAAGATAATGTTGATATTCTTCATACCATCGGTGGCGATGATACCAATACCGCTGCTGCAGATCTTGCGGCTTTCCTTGCTAATAACAATTACGGTCTTACTGTTATCGGCTTGCCAAAAACCGTTGATAACGATGTTTTCCCCATCAAACAATCACTAGGCGCGTGGACAGCGGCAGAGCAGGGTGCTCGTTACTTTTGGAATGTAGTCGCTGAAAATAATGCCAATCCGCGCATGCTGATTGTTCATGAAGTGATGGGGCGTAGTTGTGGATGGCTAACAGCTGCCACAGCTGTGGAATATCGCAAGTTGCTTGATCACGCTGAATGGTTGCCTGAATTGGGTCTTGACCGTAATGCTTTTGAGGTTCATGGTATTTTTATTCCGGAAATGACGGTTGATATTGCTGCCGAAGCCAAACGACTTCGTGCTGTTATGGATAAATATGACTGTGTCAATATTTTTGTTTCAGAAGGTGCTGGTGTTGAATCTATCGTTGCCGAAATGCAGGCGAAAGGGCAAGAAGTACCACGCGACGCTTTTGGTCATGTAAAGCTTGATGCGGTTAATCCCGGCAAATGGTTTGGTGAACAGTTTGCGGAAATGCTGGGCGCAGAAAAAACTTTGATTCAAAAATCAGGCTATTTTGCTAGAGCCGCCGCTTCAAATGTTGAAGATATTCGCTTGATTAAATCTTGCGCTGATTTGGCGGTCGAATGTGCCTTCCGTCGTGAATCCGGCGTAATAGGTCATGATGAAGACCGTGGCGGTGTTCTGCGTGCAATTGAATTTCCTCGCATCAAAGGCGGTAAACCGTTTGATCTTGATACGCCTTGGTTTAACGAAACGCTTGCTGACATTGGTCAGGCCAAGGGCGCCAAGGTTGAAGTCGCTCACTAAGCGACAGATACTTGCAAGGTTGGGTTACGCAGCGCTAATCCCATAGACATCAAGTTAAGACATTTCACTACGAAGACACGAAGATTTTGCTTTTTTTTTCTTCATGAACTTCGTGTATTCGTGGTCTGTAATATCTTTAAGTTGATGAATATGGGGTTACGCAACGTTAACCCAATCTACACATTACCCCAAAAGTATTTAATAATTCTGGAACATCTATGGCTACTTGGCTGGAAACTTGCCAACAACAACTGGCGCGGTTAGAAATAACCTCTGTATTGGCGGATAAATTGGTCACGCTGTGTAATAAAACAAGCGAAGATATTGCACCCGAGCTTGTAGAAAAACTCAACGTAGAACACGCACGATTAAACCGACAATTGGAGCGTTTACATGCCAACCGTTTCGAAGTCGCTGTTATTGGTTTGGAAAAAGCGGGTAAGAGCGCGTTGCTAAATGCCTGGTTAGGGCAAGAAATTTTACCTTCTGCACGCGAAAGATGTACCTTCACCAGTACAGAGATCTGGTCGGCTCAAACTGAACAAGATCAACTTCTGTCAATTCAATACTACAGCAGGGAAGAGATAAACACGCTTCAGCAGCAAAGGCTGGAAGCGCTGGCGGGGACGCTGAATGACAAGGAAAGGAAAGAAATACAAGAAGATTTTGATGATACTGAAAAAAACCTGAATGCCATTTACGAGTTTACCAAGCAAAAAAATGGCTTTACCCAAGGTTTTATAGATATTAGTGAAATTAATGAACAACTACAGTCTGCGATTTTTAAAAATCGGGCGCAGTCTTTAGCTATTAAACGCATACAACTTAAAACGGTACGCCTAAGAAGTGATCGAGACATCATTTTTCATGATGTTCCCGGTTTTAATTCGGGCATTCAGATGCACTCGGAACAAGCCATTGATCGGCTAAAGGGGTGTGACGCGATTATTTATGCTAAAGAGATGAAGCAACCGTCCATTACCGGGCCGGAAAAGGAAATATTGCTTATCGCAGACTCTGAAGATCCCAGTATAAAAGTTTCGGACAAAATTTTTGTGGTGCTCACGCAAGCAGATGCGTTAGATGATCAGATTGATTTTAAGGAAACTCTGGCAAAACACAGAAATTATTGGCCGGCTGTTCCCGAGCGACGCATGATACCGGTTTGTGCGCGTGCTCATTTGGTTGATTTTGGCATACCTTCAGAAGATACCTTGCGGCGCAACAAAAGCGCTGACGATAAACTGAAATTAAAAAAACTGGGCATCAATGATGGCATCTTGCTATTAAAAGAGACTGTTAATCACTACATCGACCACGAACGCGCCGAGGTATTGCAAAAACGTTGCGATGCACTGGTCAGTAATATACGAGTCTATGCCGGCGATATTTTGGTTAAACTTGAACCTGTTTATGGCGCGATAGCGGATGGCGATATAGAAGAAGATGACCTGCTGGGCAAAGACTTTAATCAATGGTGGGGACGCGAATGGCAGCGCATTAAAAAAGACTTTGACGTCTGGTATGCCGAAAGCATTCAAGGGCGTAAGGAAGCCGATGCGCTGGGTGCCGAACATCAGGAGTTGGCAACATTACATGCCGCTTATGATGAAAAAATTGAAGCATTGCTATCCAATCTTACGACCGGCCAAATGGATGAGTTAAAACGTATTTATACGTCAGGCAGAACGATTTCAATGCCCGATCCGCGTGAAGGTAATTACAAGATTCGCGAAGAACTCTTTAGAGAAATTCAGCAAAAATTTGAAACTGAACTGACCGACCAATTAGCGCAATCATTGCAAGTCTTGATTGATCAAATTGTTCAAAAAACACAGGCGTTGCTCTGGGAAACCGATGATGTGCGCAAAACCTTGTTAAATACCGATGAAAATATAGAACAGGCACGCATTCGCCATGGTTTTCAGGTGCTTTTTTTACGTTTTGGTCGTGTTGCCGTCGAAGCTTTTATAGCGAAACCGTTACAAGCGCGTGAACGTTTATTGAATGAGCGTTCAGCCGAGATTAAAACTCTGGAAGCCTTTTATCAGGGTGTCGATATGAACAAACAGGATGTCACCCATTATTTACGCTATGGCTTGTGGGCCAATAAAACAGTGGCTCCACCGGCTGTTGGAAAAACGGTCAAAACCGCGATTAAAGCGGCGATGAGTCAGGATTTAAATTATTCGTCATCTACTGAGTCGGAAGAGCAGGAAAAAGTACCTGAACCCAATAATTTTGAGCAAGTTGTCGAAGAAATTAACGGTGATTTAGCGGCATTAAAAGATTATCTAAAAAATAGTGTATTTTATGCCGCTGGTTTTGTGACCTATTGTAATCAGGAATTGGAGCGTATTCGTAATCGCTTTAAAGAAATGGAAGATAATGACCGGCAATGGATAGGTCTTGTTCGCACTGCGGTTAAGTACGAAAGAAACTCGAAAATTCCCTATAATATCGCGCATACCCGACGTGATTTCCGATTACGCCGTGAAATAGCGATGGAACTTAAAGAGGTAAGGGAAAGTTACTCTCAAGTGTATTAATGCAAGTATTCACCTCCCCCTTTGAAAAAGGGGGATTGAGGGGGATTTATCTAATAAAATCTCCTCTAACCCCTCTTTTACAAAGAGGGGGGGACTGAATACTTACGTATTAATTCGTTAGGCAGCATTTTCTCCCTCCGCTCAGTTTAAAATATCAGCGGTTGAAATAAACCAGTAGATAAGGTTTATTTCAACCGCTGATATTTTTTGTCTTTTTTAAAATCATCTTTATTTTACTATCCTGTTGATTTTTAACGATCTATTTAATTTAACCACCTTGGCATAAAA
>CAIMDR010000661.1 GCA_903839795.1 uncultured Methylococcaceae bacterium
CCAAACCGTTTGACCCGCTGTGTTGGTTAAAAATGATTGTCCAACGTGCGTTACATCCAGGTTTTCGAAGGCGGCTACAACTGATGTATTTAGTTCAGGATTAATATCATAAGAGCCTTTCCATTTATACAAATCATCAACTGAATGATAAATACCATCGCTACCCACTTGCAGCATAGGCGTACCCGCAGCACCACCCGTTCCATTACCTTTAGGATTTGTCTCGGATAATGCTCCCGTGGTTGGGTTTGTTGTTTTTGGCGTCAAGTTCGTCACAACGGTTGGCGTCATCGGTTGCCCTTCATTCTCCAAGTGATTATAGGAAAAATAGGTACTGAAATCGCCAAACTTGTCACCGTAAGAGCCAAAAGTCTTAAAGCCTTGCAGATTAGTATTGGTGCCCATGGAATTATAAGGCTGCAACATATAAGTTGCTTCGGTATAAACCTCACGTTTTTGCGGCATTAGTGTGTTGTAGTTAATCACGCCACCCATCGCGTTACCGCTGTATTGTGCAGAAAATGGCCCACCCAGGACATCAACGGATTTGATCTCACCAGGCCCTATTAAACCCCAGCGGGGCGAACCGTTATAACTCGACTGTAAAGGATTCCAAATTGGCATACCATCCATGAACACCATCACTCTGCCGGCCTGATAGGGATTGGAGCCACGCATACCAATAGGCGCGTTAGGATCACCGATATAGCGTTGGCGAGCAAAAACGCCAGATTCATACTTAACAGAATCAGCAGTAGTGACGGCATTGGTTTTCTCAATGTCTTTTTTCGTCACATTGGTTTTAGGTGTAGAAAAATCGGTTTTTGAGGGCTTTTCAGGTCTGCCATCTTCCGAATCTGATACACCGGTAACCACCATATCTGATAATGCCATCGGTGCGGCTTTCTTTTTATCGGCGGCCTGAGCCTCCATTGGAGCAGCTGTAATGCCAGCCAGTATCAACATTCCCGCTACAAATTGATCATTAGTCTTCATCTTTTATAATTGCCTGTGTTTATTAAAATAAACTTTCGATTTAATGTGCATCGTGCCGATAAATATGCAAAAAACGCAAAAAACGCAAAAACTCAGGAAATTTAAAGCAGATTTTATGCCAAAAAATAAAAAGATTGTTTTTAAGGCTTAGTATTGATTTTTCCTGGAAAAAAAACACGTAAGCAACGTTTTACTTTAAAAAACTAGGTTATATCACCTGTTTTTTAATAAAAAGTGTGTCATATAACATAGTTTAATTAAAATCGCACTGACCAAAAAACACTAAAGTCAGTTGTAGCAAGGGTTTTGTAAAAATGGCTTGAAATTTGCTTTAGTAAAAACTTGGTGCACATTTAAAATACATAAATGAGCTTGTTTTAAAGCCTAATTCTAACAATAAATTTTTACTATGACTCATACCAAACCGCCATTTCCGCTCAACCCTCGGCACGCGCTAATTTGCTTGTTGATACTAACGACACCACTGGCTGTAGCCGAAACAAAAAAAACGGTTGTTGGCAAAAAAACCGCCGTCGACACCACCAAAGCACAAATGCCGGAAATGACGGTAACCGAAAAAATAAAGCCTACTGTCAATGCCAAGGAAATCTACCGGTTGCCGACCACGACCGAAAGCATTACCAGTGAAAAAATAGATAACACGATCAATGCGATGACCGCCGAAGATGTTATTAAATATATGCCCAGCATTCAGGTGCGCAGACGTTATATCGGCGACACCAATGCCCCTGTGGGATGGCGCACTTCGGGTACAGCGGCCAGTGCTCGCGGCTTGATTTATGCCGATGGTATTATGCTATCGTCCTTGCTGGGCAACAACAACACCAACACCGGCTCACCGCGCTGGAATATGGTGTCACCCTCGGAAATTGAACGGGTTGATGTGATGTATGGGCCGTTTGCAGCGGCTTATTCTGGCAACTCAATAGGTGGCGTGATTGATATAAAAACCAAAATGCCGGAAAAATTTGAAGCCGGAGCTGATATAAAATCGACATGGCAGAATTATGGCTTTTATGGCAAGAAAAATACTTACGACAGCCAGGAATATTCCTTCAATGTCGGCGATCGTTACAAAGATTTTTCCTTTCGTTTTGATGTCAGTCATCTGGATAGCCATAGCCAGCCTATTACCTTTAATAATCCGCTTGTATCCTCAACTAACACCAAAGCAGGAGACACTCTCGTAAGTGGAGCTATCGCTAATGCAAATCCTTATGGTAAATCTGCGCTAGTATTAGGTGCAGGAAATCTTAATCACACCGTACAGGATAATTTTAAATGGAAATTTGGCTACGACATCACTGACACCATCCATGCCGCTTATACCTTAGGGCTCTGGCAAAACGACAATCATGCCGGTTTTGATAGTTATCTACGTGATAGCGCCGGCAATGTGATCAATAGTGGCAAAGTTAATATCAACGGAAGGCAATACGATCTTGACAGCTCTACTCTTCGTTTCGCAGAAACCAGAGCAGAACAAATGCACTGGTCTCATGGCATGAATCTTAAATCCGACACCGGCGGCGTATTTGATTGGGATTTATCGGGTAGCGTGGTTGACTATGGCACGGATTTGAGTCGAACATCGACACAAGCACCCAATCTAGCCGCCAACAATGGCGCCGGTCGAGTTACCAGCTTAACCGGCACCGGCTGGAATACCGCTGATGCCAAAGGTATCTGGCGACCTACTGCCAACCTGCTGGGTAAGCATGAAGTGAGTTTTGGCTTTCATCACGATTACTCTGAGTTAAACAACCCTGTTTATAACGTTACTAACTGGGCGAGCAACGACAGCAGCAATAATATTTACCAAAACTCGCAAGGCAAGACGCAAACAGAAGGCTATTGGACACAAGACTCTTTAGACTTTAACAAAGACTGGAACTTTACCTTAGGTGGACGACTGGAAAATTGGCACGCCTTTGATGGCTATAATGCAACAACATTAAGTTCTGGTGCATTTAATTCAACCAACCAATCAAGTACTAATGACCTAACGTTCTCTCCCAAGGCCAAGTTAACGTGGAAACCTATAGCCAGGGTTCAAACAGGTTTATCGATTGGTCAAGCGTACCGATTCCCTACTGTAACGGAATTATATCAATCCACCAATGCAACCAATTCAACATCAGTTAGTTTTTTTGGTAATCCAAGCCTAAAACCTGAAGAAGCTCTTTCTTCAGAATGGGCTAACGAGTACTTTTTAGATAACGGCAAACTCCGTCTAAGCTTATTTCAAGAACGGGTAAAAGATGCAATTTTTAGCCAGACGACTGTAATACCCGGCACAGGAAACTCTTATGCCTCCTACTCACAAAATGTGGGAGAAACTCAAACTTACGGTGTCGAAGTGGCCGGTGAAGCCAGTGATGTTGGCATACAGGGTATTGATCTCTACGGTAATGCCACTTGGGCTGATTCCAGAATCACTGATGCCTCCGCGATTGATGCGGAAGCTGCTGCTTTACCTCCCGCAGCTTTAGCTGCTAACCCTAATGCAAACCAACCAGCAACCGGCAAACGCCAACCCAGGGTTCCCGAGTGGCGTGCCAGCGCAACCGTTGCTTATCGTCCCACTGACAAGATAACCACTTCAGTCAGCGGTCGTTATAGTAGTCCGCAGTTTAGCCAATTGAACAATAGTGACATCAATGCTGCCACTTATAGCTCTGGCGGCACTTCTTTCTTTATTGTTGATTTACATGCCAAATATCAAATTACCAAACAAGTCAGCGCGGCGGCAGGTATTGATAATGTGACTGACCAACAGGTTTGGTTATTTCACCCCTTCCCGTCACGTACTTACTTTGCCCAGTTAAAGTATAATTATTAGTAAGTGTTCAAAGAGGGATTTATCTAATAAAATCTCCCCTAACCCCTTTTTTTTAAAGAGGGGAACTGAAAAATTACAATTATTTGGCATTATAATAGTCGGGTGGGTAGATATTTATCTACCCAATCGGTGGATAAACAAAAAAGATGTTTATCCACTCTACACCTTTTTTAAGCATCATTATGAAACCACAGACTTCTTTTCTAGTTCTTGCACTATTGACCTTAGCGGGTTGTGCAACCGGTACGGATGTAAAATCCGTCGACAA
>CAIMDR010000662.1 GCA_903839795.1 uncultured Methylococcaceae bacterium
TCTTCAAGCTTATCCCAGCACTTGGCTTTTTTTTGTAAAACGATGCCCTGTTCAAATTGTTTTTCAATAACTTTAGGATCAAAGGTTTTTAACAAGTCGGTTAATGACGCTTGAATACCTGCCTGCATGGCTAATTGGTGATTCATGATGTCGGTAAAACTTTCTTCAATAGCTGCACTTGAACCTAGAAATCCCTCTGTTTTATTATCAAGTAATTGTCGCAACACATCATCAGTGGATACGGTAAATTTTAAGGGGTTATTATTAGTGGCGCTTATCACCGTCATATTGACGCGACACAAGCTTTTAAACTCCGCTCTGCTTCTTAATACGGCAACCGTTCCATCAATCAGTTTTCTAAATATCTGACCTATTCTGTGCAGGGTTTCTTTTTGTCCCTCAGGCTCAATGGGGTTAAGTGCTATACCCGCACCATGTAAAAACTCGCTAAACAAAACGCTATCCGTCAAGCCATTGGGTGTATTTTCAAGACGGGATTCGGTTATTGGAAGGGCTTCATTGTTGACGATATTAACTTTATGTCGGCTGTCGTTTTCAGGGTTTGTTGCAACCTGTATCGGCTCACTGACGGGATTACAAACGGTCACAACAGCGACTGACTCTTTAGGCTCTTCATTATTTTGCTTAAGAAAATCATCTATTGGATCGGCTTGACCCATTTCACTAATAGCCGCACCTAAAAAAGCGTCAAAATCATCATCAGGCGTTGGTTTATTAACAGATTGAAACGGTTGAGGTTCGGGCTGGACTTCCACATTAGCCTCTGAAAAAAAGTCATCAAAACTAAAGTTGTCTGGCACTTCTTCGATAAAGGGCGTTGGCAGGATGCCGGGGGCTTGATAACTATCTGAAAGCGGTGATTGGTTGCCTTTTAAGCCGCTTTCAAAAGCATCAGAATTTGAGTTGGTTGTTTTTTCCACCCACTCGTCAATGCCTGAAAAATTCCCCTCCATTAAACTATTGGTACCTGCGTCTTCCCAATTGGGCAGATAATCAACTTCAGTTGCCGCTACCGTAATAAAGGGTTCAGGGTCATCGGGAAAAAGGAAATCATCAAATGTTTCCTTGGACGCCGCGATAAAAGGAAAGCTCTCTATTACCGGCTCATCGGTAATAACAATACCCAGTTCATACTCGCCAATTTTTAAGCGTGTTTGGTTATGAATGCGTTGCGTTGCATTAATTAAAGGCGTGGGTTGATCATTGATAAAGATGCCACTCAAACTACTATCAGACAGGTAATAACAGCCGTTTTCATAACTGATACTGGCATGATGTCGTGACACGAATTTTTCGGTATCCGGCAACACTAACGTATTATCTTCAGACCGGCCAATGCTGCCACCCTCCATACCAATAGCTACCGACGTTATTTCAGTAATGGGCTGGTTTTTAAATGACAATACTTTTAATGTTAAGCTCATATCAAATTTCGCTGCTTTAAAATAGCTAATATTGCATATAAATTACCAATTGCCAACCATTATAAAAGGGGACCAATAATGCGGGTGTTTTAATTCATCCTTGGTAAGCAAAAACAGTTGTGCCTGCCTTAACGCCTGTGCCTTTGAGAACTTGGTTAAATTAGAATAAAAAACATCCATAAATTTAGCGGTTGCGACATCATCAACTGACCACAAGGTTCCAATAGCACTCAGCGCATTTGTTTTAATCGCCATTCCACTAAAGCCCAGCAATGCCCTATCATCACCGGCGGCAGTCTGACAGGCGCTAAGCGTTAATAAATCAATGGGGTTCTTTTTAATTTTGTCGCTACTCAGTAAAGACTGAAAATCGCCCAGCTTAAGCATGTGGTCATAAGTCATGACAAAACTGTCATCGGCACTTTTACCAAAATATCCGTGTGAAGCAATATGAATAATTGAATACTCGCCGCTTCCTACTGACTCCTTAAATCCTCCATAGGTAAATGACTGATTTAACATCGTCGTATTTTCAATATCTTTCTGTAACGATTTAACCTCATCGTTAACCCCTGGCAGGCTTAAGTTTTTAATTAAATCATTACGTGCAGTCTGATCCGTTATAGCCCCGGCTTGAACGGGTTCTGCGGAGTCATCTGCCTTAATTAAGCCACGCTCACCCAGTCCACCCTTAATCGAGCTATGTAATAATTCATCAATCGATGCACCATCCGGCTTGCTGAGAGCGGCAATTAACGCACGCGGCTTTTTGTCCGTATTCATTGCGGAATTTTTTAGACTTAAACCCGGCAAAGTGACAATGGCGTAATCTTCAATTACAAATTTTTTGCCCTTTAATAAAGCCGAAAAAGGCACTTGGCGTAAAGGGCCATCCGGTACAAAAATAAGCGTATTAATACCTTTTTCTTTTAACGAACCCTCGTAAGATTTAAGTAACCAGTCATAAAGTTTACGCGACGCTTTACGGTAATTTCCTTCACCCTGACGTAAAAACTGTGCCATTTCTATCGTCGTGTCAACCACATCCCTAGAGGATGCCGCTATGGTTTTTTGCTCAAATTGCGTATTAGAGGCGTCTCTAAATAACAACTCAATGCGATCCGGTAAAATAACCGGATAAATAATACCGACACCCGATAATTGGGCATCTTTTAAATTTGTTGCCGCACCTTCATCAATTAAGCAACGATCTTTAAAAAACTCTTCAAGTTCGGTTTGCTTAATGGTTTCCATCGAATCAATGGCTTCAAGTATCAATTTTTGTTTGGCTTCGTTTCCTGGGGTCTTGGCTGCTTGCAACAAAAGCACATCCGCCAAACCGCGATAAATTGGCTCAATAATCTCCTTAATAGAAGAACGGCCATTGTGCAAAGTAATCGGTAAGCCATAACGAATATCCGTCAAGTGCTTAATGGCTCGTCTGTAAGCTGTCAAAGCGGCTTCTGAATCTCCATTGATTTGCAATAATTTCGCACTTTGCGTTTCCCATTGCATTGATAAATCAGTTGCATTAACTTGTTGTGCATCAGTAATGGCCTTATCCAACCACACTAAAGCATCCTGATTACGCTTTTGTTGTGCATACAACCGGGCCAGATAACCCTCGGCTTGTGAACGAAGTCTGACTTGACTGTTGGCATCGGCCAATAAATAGGCGTTATTAAGTGTTTGATAGGTATTTTTAAGTAACTGTTGTTTTTCTGGTGCCGTTACATCATCAGGGTCAATAGCCAATAATTGTTCACTTATATTCAGCAATAATGTGATTTTAAGTGTTGGGTTATTAAGCGTTAACACCTCAATCGTGATATCTTCCAGCCGCTTTAAACGCTTGACCGCTTCTACTTCCAACCCGGCTTGATTAACACGAATACCGGCTATTAAATCGTTATTTTGGGCTAACCGGGCATTTTTTAAAGCACGATCAAAATTTGCAGCGGCTTTCTCAGGCAGTTGTAACGACACAGACAACATGCCTAAATAATCTTCAATAAGCGCTGCCAATCCAGGTGAATTAAGCGATTGGGTTAAGGCATCGCTTTGTTCCAGCAATGATTGCGCCTTGCTATTTTCTCTGTCCAGGTAATAGTTATAGCCCAATGCGGCACCTGCCATCGCTTGCATCAAGCGGTCACCTTTTTGTTCAGCTTGAGCCAACACCGACTCAAACTCATTGGCGGCCAAGTTATAACTACCCTGGTCACGGTAGCTTTCGCCCAGCGCCAGTTTATTCTTAAGATCATCCGCTGGTTCAGAATCGTTGAGGGTTATCGCTTCGGGGTTTGCAGCCATTACGGGCGCTGAGCTTAACGTAAAAAAAACAAGCATTGCCACTGGTAATAATTTTTCCATGATCGTTTCCTAAATTAGAACGCTAAAAAGCTCACCTTAAAATGTATGCCATCGTCTTGAATATTACTCCCGCCAGCAAGTGGCTTATGACCCGAGATATCATGGGCATAGTAAAATTCGGTATTAACATGATTGTAATGCCAATTAAAACCCAGTCCTACTGAATTCAGATAATCTTTAGAGGGGTTGGAAACATCTAAAGTTGGATTATTCCAGGCACCGCCATAATCCATAAAAGGAACTAAAAACAGACTATGTTTAGCGGACGGTTCACCGCCAAACAGGGGGTAATGAAGTTCCAGGCTGCTATTAAAGCCGTTATCTCTTACATAATAATTTTCACGATACCCACGAACGGTATAAACACCGCCCACAGAAAAACGCTCCATGGGCAACAAAGGATTAGCGGCTACTTGGACAGCGCCTTTTAACATAAAATGTAAGCCATTATCCATCAAACGATGCTGGTATTGTGATTGTCCCAACCAGCTAAAAAACTCGCCACTCGGTCTATTATTACTTTGAATGGTTGCGCCCAAGGCATTAACGCCTTTATTAAACGTCGAACGCATGACAAATGCATTATTGGCACCCTGCTGGGTATATTGTTGCCAAAGACGAACCACCGTATCTTGTGTCGTACCCACACCAAAAGGCAAGCCTTCGGTAAAAGCATAAGGTACGCCCAGTAATGTTGAATGGCTTTCCCTTACGGCAAAGTTAAGGCCGGCCGTTAAATTAATACCCAAACTACGATAGATAGGCTGACTCAAACCCCCTTCGTAAGCAATACTATTTGATTTTATAGCCAACAGATTAGTAGGAGATTCTATAAGCGACGAGTTGGTGTTACTGTAACGAAAAGTAGCATGGGTATCATAAGCATTCAGCGGTATCTCGACCCCCGTATTAACACCCAATGCCCCCCCGGTCGCCATAAATTCAGCATCAAGATGTTCACCAAATCCCGAAAGATTGTCCACCCAGCCACCGATGCTCCCGGTATAACCGCCGACTAAGGGTGTCGTATAATCATCGGCGTTTGCATACAATTGATAAGGGCGTGCTCTTTTAACGTTAACCGTTAAAATACTTTCGCCCGGATGAGTGCCCGGCAAAAGACTACCGTTTAATTGCTCGATTAAACGGTCTCTTAGTAAAAGCTGATATTTTTCCTGTAATTTTTTTAAATTAAGCGGCGAACCGGCACCTACCAATAAGCGTTCACGAAGATAATCATCCCGCAACCGACCCATGCCTTCCAGACGAACTTCAGTCAAGTTGCCTTCAACCACCTTAATTTTTAGTGAACCACCGGCACTTGATTGACTCGGAATAACGGCGCCCGAATTAATATAGCCTGCGTCAACATAGGCGGCGGTAATACGGGTACGTAATTCTTCCAGATCGCGGACTGTTAACGGACGATTTAAAAACGGTAAGGTAATTTTTTGCAGCTCATCGTCGCTAACAACCGTGTTCCCCGTAAATTCAACCTTTTTTAGTAACAACCGCCCTTCGTTTGGTAATGGCTTTGCTAGTGGGGCGGGCGGTAAAGTCAACGAATCTTTAGGTTGACGCATCCTAAACTCAGGCGTATCCAACTGCATTTCACTGGGTCGTGTCGGATCGTTAATAATCGGTATATTCAGCGCATGCACTGCTTGCGTTGTTATAAAAAATCCTGCCAAAACGGTTAGCAACCCCACCGACAACGATGATAATTCCGACATTCCGCACCCCCTATTTACAATATTGTATTATTTTTATTGCTATATTTTTCAACAAGTTAATGTTTTTCTCTATTTTATGCTTACTGCTGTGTTTTCATATTTCAGCTTAATATTGACTGAGAATAGATGATAAA
>CAIMDR010000663.1 GCA_903839795.1 uncultured Methylococcaceae bacterium
AGGCACAGGCCGTATTGCAGGTTCCAGAGACATCGATATTCGCACCGCCTTGATTGAACATTTCCGCGATCAAGCCAGTATTATGATTGCCACTGAAGCGGCAGCAGAAGGCGTGAACATCCAATTTTGTTCCTTGGTCATTAACTATGATTTACCCTGGAACCCGCAACGGGTTGAACAACGCATAGGTCGTTGTCATCGTTACGGGCAGCAACATGATGTCGTCGTCGTTAACTTTCTTAACGAACGCAATGAAGCCGACCGCCGCGTACTGGAATTGCTCACTGAAAAATTCAACTTGTTTAATGGCGTTTTTGGCGCGTCAGATGATGTGCTGGGCAGCATTGAATCCGGCGTAGATTTTGAAAAACGCATTTTGTCTATCTACCAAGAATGCCGTACTCCCGCAGAAATTGATGCCGCCTTTAAAGCGCTACAAACGGAAATGGATGAACGCATCCAGGCACGGATGACTGACACCCGAAAAATGCTGCTCGAAAACTTTGACGAAGACGTACATGAACGCTTGCGCAGCCAATTAAGCGATGCCAAAGCGCAACTTGACCGCTTCAGTAAACGCTTCTGGTCACTGTCCCATTTTATGCTGAATGAACGGGCGCACTTCGACGATGATGCTTTGGCCTTTGATCTGACCAAGCCGCCCTCACAGGCGATTATCGCCGGTCGTTATCACCTGATATCCAAATCAACGCCCAGTGCAAGCAAGCCACAAGCCTCAGAAACAGCGGAAACAATGCGTGCAGACTACGGCGCATTTCTTTACCGTCTTTCGCACCCCTTAGGTGAATTTGTTATCGACCAGGCCAAAGCACTGGACACACCACCGGCACGTCTTGTTTTTAATGTCAGCCAGCATCCGACTCGCCTGCATGTCATAGAAGCACTGCGCGGTAAACACGGCTATTTAACCTTACAGACACTGGCAATAGAAAGCTATGAGCGTGAAGAACACCTGCTTTTTTCAGCGATTGATAGCCAAGGCTTGCCCCTGGAGCAAGAAACCTGTGAAAAGCTGTTTAACTGTGTTGCCGAGAACGCCGGTTTAGCCGACATACCCGAAGCGATTAACCAGCGCTTGGCCGCTGAAGCACAACGGCACACCCAAGCCACCATTAGCCAATCATTGGAAACCAACAACAAGCACTTTAATGAAGCGCGTGAAAAGCTTGAAAAATGGGCCGATGACTTGGTACTGGCGGCTGAAAAAGCACTCAAAGACACTAAAGAACAAATTAAAATCCTGCAACGACAAGCCAGGCTTGCCACAACTCTTGATGAGCAACATGATATCCAGCAAAAGATACAAAAACTGGAAAAACAGCAACGTCGCCAGCGGCAAGAAATTTTTCAGGTTGAAGACAGCATTATCGAAAAGCGTGATGACTTGATAGCAGCCTTGGAGCGACGCCTTACCCAAAAAACCGAAGCCGAACGGTTATTTATTATAGAATGGGAAGTAGTTTGATGCCCTTCGCGGATAAAAAATAGAACCTGACAGGAAAACACTATGCCCACGGTAAAAGAACAAATGTTTGAGGTCATTAACAACCAACCCTTAGATGCCTCCTACGACGAAATATTACGCGAACTTGCCTTTGAGCGCATGGTTAACCGTGGCCTTGAAGACTCGCGCAAAAACAAAACATTGAGCAACGATGAAATCGAACAGCGCATTCAATCATGGCAATCCTAAATTGGACCTATGAAGCAGAACGATGGCTGCGTGAGATTCATACCTACATCGCAATCGACAGCCCTAAATCTGCGAACCAAGTCATTGCCGGTATTTATAAAAAAGCTCAATTGCTCAAGGATTTTCCGGAAATCGGTTATCAATACCGAACCGAACCTGAAGGTGACATTCGTATTCTGCTCTATGGGCATTACCGAATTGCCTACCTAATCAGGTCTCAACAACAGATCGACATCTTGGGGGTATTCCATGGTGCCATGGCTATTGAAAACCACCTTAAGTAGAATGGGCGGTAATTTGAAGCCCTTCGTGGATAAAAAATAGAACCTGACAATCATGATGCTATTGCCACCAACAACACACCTCACGCATCTCGTAAGATTTGCGCACTATGAGGGGTTACTTTTTGAGCGGGTTCTAATTATTTTTTCGTGCTTTTCGATACTCTATCAATCCGATTATTTACAGGATAAATCATGATGAATGCCCTTACTTTCAGCTATGCCCGCAAAAACCTTGCCGAGGTTATGCGAACCGTCAGCGATGACCACGCACCTGTCGTAGTCACCCATCAAAACGCTAAACCGGTAGTCATCATGTCGCTTGAGGATTATCAAAGCCTTGAAGAAACCTGTTATTTATTAAGAAATCCAACAGGCGCACACAGATTACTTGAAGCTGTTGAAGAATTACGCGCCGGCAAAGGTGATATCCGAGAATTACTCAATGATGATTAAATTCTCCAGTAAAGGTTGGGAAGACTACCTTTACTGGCAAGCAACAGATAAAGCCCTGCTCAAACGCATTAATATGCTGATAAAAGAAATTGAACGCGAACCTTTTACC
>CAIMDR010000664.1 GCA_903839795.1 uncultured Methylococcaceae bacterium
GATAGACTCACCTGCATCACTTTTTATAATCAATGAATAAAAACTTGAACATTGAGTATTAGCATTTTTTGTGATAAAAAAGTGTAAACTACTTTTGGACCTCTATGAAGGATGCCAAAAATCCGCTATTTTAAAGGTTCTTTATAGTCTTTCAGAAATTAAATTTCCATTACATGAAGTTTGGAGTCCATACGGATAACATCCCTTAAAGGGATGGTATCCGTTAAGATCGAAATTATTTATCTGAAAATCTATAGCTGATAAACCTGGAAATTTAACTTCTGAAAGTCTATAGATTTATTTCGTGTCTTTCGTGCTTTTCGTGGATAAATGTTGTTTTCAGGATCTGATATGGCCATCACCCAAAACAATGTACTTCAATGACGTCAATCCTTTTAAACCGACGGGGCCGCGCGCATGGAGTTTATCGGTACTAATACCAATCTCGGCACCCAAGCCGTATTCAAAGCCGTCAGCAAAACGGGTCGAGGCATTAACCATGACCGAGCTGGAATCGACTTCCCGCAGAAAGCGTCTTGCCCGTGTGTAATCTTCGGTGACAATTGATTCGGTATGGCTGGAGCTGTATTTGTTAATATGCTCCATTGCCTCATCCATATCATGAACAATCTTTATCGATAAAATAGGTGCCAGATATTCTGTGTTCCAGTCTTCGTCAGTGGCTCTTGAGCAATTTGGAATCAAAGAACAGGTTTTAAGACAACCGCGTAATTCAACCCCTTTTTCAAGATAGATTGCTGCCAGCAGCGGCAATACTTTTGCCGCAATAGCTTCGGCAACCAGTAACGTTTCCATGGCATTGCACACGCCGTAACGATGGGTTTTGGCATTGTCAGCAATCTTGACGGCTTTAGCAATATCGGCTTTATCGTCAATATAAACATGGCAAATACCATCCAGATGCTTAATCACCGGAATGGTTGCCTCTTCGGAAATACGTTCGGTCAGGCTTTTACCGCCGCGTGGCACGATAACATCCACATAATGCTTCATAGTAATCAATTCGCCAACCGCAGCGCGATCGGGTGTAGCCACCACTTGCACCGCTTGTGCCGGTAAACCTTCCGCCTCAAGACCTTTTGCAATGCAGGCGGCAATGGCTTGATTCGAATGCATGGCTTCAGAACCACCGCGTAAAATACAGGCATTGCCGGATTTAAGGCATAAAGCCGCTGCATCGACAGTGACATTCGGGCGGGACTCATAAATAATGCCAATCACACCCAAAGGCACGCGCATTTGTCCAACTTGAATACCGCTGGGGCGGTAACTTAAATCACTGATTTCACCTACGGGATCAGGTAAAGCGGCAACCTGCTTTAAACCTTCAACCATCGCCTGAATACTGGCAGGCGTTAAGGCCAGCCTGTCCAGTAACGCTGCATCCAGACCATTTTTCTTACCAGCCGCCAAATCTTTTTGGTTTTCGGTGATTAACTGTTCTTGGCTACTCTCAATAATCTCGGCAATTTTTAACAAAGCCTGATTTTTTTTGCCTGAATCAGCCCGGCTGATTTCCCTTCCGGCCTTTCTGGCTTGCAGGCCAAGGCCTTGCATATAGTCTTTAATATCCACTGTGCTCTCACTAACCGGAATAATTTAGCCGTTTATTATATAGGTTAAACACTGTCATTAACAGGTTTTAAACCAATTAACTAGCGGATAATAAAAGGATTTATAAGCGGACATAAGTTCTGACGGCTGCCGGGTTGATAAGAAAAAGTAAAATCACATAAACTCGTCGTCCATATCGTCACCCAGTCTATACAAGGTATCAAAGCCTTCTGGACCACAACTTTTAGTCAAGGTCTTTATGATTCGCATAATGTCAGCTTGGGATTCATAAGGGCCATTGATATAAAAAGGTCGGCCATCTCTACCGTAGATGTATTTTACCGGACTTGCACCGGCCTCAATGTCGCCAAAGAGATCATAGGCATTTTTATAATCAGGATGTGGCGTAAAGCCGAGTTCTTTAGCAAAACTAATCACACCATCCAGTAACTTTTTGGCACTGGCTTGATGCAGTTTTTCAAATGTCCGGTCACCTGC
>CAIMDR010000665.1 GCA_903839795.1 uncultured Methylococcaceae bacterium
AGTCTTATTCCGGCCTACGTCTATTGTTTTATATAACCGAACTTACCGAATAGCATTTTAGTAGATCACACCTTTCAGGATGACTTGCACCCATTCCCAACTTTGGACAAGATTAATATGAGCCCCTCAAATTTTAAAAAATCAACATCACTCGCACTCCAATGGATAGGCGTAATAGTGCTTAGTATCTTAACCAGCGGCTGTCAACATCTGGGGTTTTTCCCCGATCTAAATGAAAACCTGGCTTCTAAGGAAGAGGATAACCAGCAAAAACTTCAGCCGCAAACCAAAATCATAGAGCGTCATGAATTTCAGTTAACCGAAGGCCAAACGCTAGTCGGTACGATTGCCGCAGTTAACACCCATGAAAACGATACGCTGTCTGACATTGCCCGACATTTTGGCGTGGGTTATAACGATATTACCTTGGCTAACCCGACACTTTCGCCCTGGACACCACAGGCAAATAGTCGGGTATTATTACCTTTACAATTTATTCTTCCTGACGCACCTCATAAAGGGATTATTCTAAATTTGGCGAACATGCGCTTGTTTTACTATCCCAAACAGCAACCAGATAAGGTCTTTACTTATCCGGTGGGCATTGGTCGTCAAGGCTGGAATACCCCGATGGGCTTAACCAGTATTGTCGCCAAAAAAGCCAACCCGAGTTGGGTAGTCCCTGACTCCATTCACCAGGAACATGCAGAGAAAGGCGATTCATTACCCGGTGTAGTGGCCGCAGGGCCTGATAACCCGTTGGGACTCTATGCCATGCGCCTGGGTTTTCTCCGTTATCTAATCCACGGCACCAACAAACCTTATGGTATCGGTATGCAAATTAGCCACGGTTGCGTGCAACTTTATCCAGAGGATATTGAAGTGCTGTTTAAAAAAGCGTCGGTAGGCGTGCCGGTACGGATAATTCATCAGCCTTATTTGACGGCCTGGCATCAGGACATGCTTTATCTTGAAGCGACCGAACCCCTGCAAAAATGGGCACAGGATAAACCCAGGCTAAAAAAACAGTTACTAAAACAGTTGCATCAAATCAGCGCCAAGAAAAATGTTGCTGTCGATTGGGATAAAGTCGACCGAATTATAGAGCGTTCGGATGGCATTCCTGTGCCTATTCTTGTGCAAAGCCCTGACATCGAAGCTATAGCAGCAAACGCAATACAACTCGCGCATCCTGAACAACTTTATAAGCAACCCGTTGTTGAAGAATTAAAGGATAGCGACTGGTCGATTTTGGTGGCCAGTTTTGATAACGAAATAGAAGCACAAAAGCTGGCAACCATGCTCAATCATCAAGGGCCGATTATTCCTGCACGTAAGATTAAAAAAGAGGATACCTATCAGGTTATCGCAGGACCCTTTAAAAACAAAAAGGAAGTAAAGGCTATTGTAAAACGCATTAAAATGGATTTTGAATTGGCGGTTGAACCGATAAAACCGCGTTTAATTTTAGAAGATTAGATATAAATATTCTATCTCCCCCCGTTTGAAAAAAGGGGGAGATGAATAGCTACAAATTATTTATCTGAATCTACATCGTTGGATTTTTTATAACCATATTGATACCCATACCCATACCCATACCCATACCCATACCCATACCCATACCCATACGATCCTGATTTTCTTTCCGGCAAGTCGTTAAACACAATGCCTTTGACATCAACGCCTGTTTGGGTTAGACGCTTTGCACATACTTCTAATTCACGCATTGGATGTTGACCGGATTTAACAACCATTAAGGTTGCGCTTGCGATACGTCCAATGATGCCGGCATCGGTAACCGCCAAAATAGGGGGGGAGTCAATAATAATATGGTCATAATTTTTGCCAAGAGTTTCCAGTAACTCTATGAAGCGCTCATGCATTAATAATTCTGAAGGATTGGGTGGTATTGAGCCGGTTGGAATAAAGTCAATGTTGGCGGCTGTAATATGGCGTATTGCGTTTTCTAACGTGATCGTGTTGGAAATAAGATCCGATAAGCCATTTTCCCTGTTTAGACCCAAGCTTTTGTTGCAAGAGCCTCTTCGTAAATCGCCATCAATTAAGAGTATCTTTTTACCTGCATCGGCCAAGACAACTGCCAGATTGATCGCTATAAACGATTTGCCGATTTCGGGACTGGGGCCGGTAATCATAATGATATTATTTTTTGCTTCCAGAAAAGCAAAATGTAAGGTGGTACGTAAACTTCTTAGGCTTTCTATCGCCAAGTCATCTTTATCTTGCAGTGCTAAAATAAAATTTTGACCGGTTAATTGTTTGCCTGATTTTTTTCTTTTTTGATTGAGTTCTTCTTGTGCATTGCTATGCAAAATAGTGGCATAAACGGGAATATGAAGATGCTTTTCGATTTGATCCGGATTTTCAACGCCACGATGCAGGGCTTTGCGGATAAATGCTATACCCACGCCAACAATAAACCCTAATACTAACGATACCGCAATGATTAATTTATTTTTCGATTCTACCGGCTCGGTCGGCAGCACGGCTCCGTCAATGATTCTTACATTGCCAACAGTACCTGCTTTGGCAACTCTAAGGGTTTGCGCACTATTTAGTAATGCCGTGTAAAGTTCGGAGCTGACTTGAGCGTCTCGGGTTAATCTTAAAATAACCTGTTGAGTTTCCGGCAGAATTTCAATTTTTTTGTCGGAGGAATTGATTTGTGCTTGCAGGCGTGCAATTTGTTTATCAAGGGCTACTACGGTTGGGTGTGCTTCGGTAAAGCGTCCTCTTAACTCGTCTTTTTGTTGTTGCAGCAAGGTAAGTTGCCCGGTGATTTCGACTACACTTTTCAGGATTTGCTCTGTTTCAATAGTCAAATCAATTGAACCTTTTTCGGTTCTAAATTCGTTTAAGGCGGTGGTTGCGGCTTCCAGTTGTTCTTTGACAGTGGGTAATTGCTTATCTAAAAATTCAAGTGTAGTTTGCGCCTCTTTGGATTTTTGTTCGACATTTTGTTTTACATAGTTGTTGGTTACTTGATTAAGAATCTTTGCTGCCCTAGCTGCGCTAGGGTCTTCGATGCTAAAGCTTAAGATGCCGGTTTTTTTGCCTTTTTCCGCGATGGTAAGGCTTTTATCCAATTCAGTGATCGCACTTAACAAAGGCTTTCTTGTGACAGTAAATTGGGTGCCTTTGCGGGCTTTTAATGAGGATATAAATAAGCTAATCGTGTCCTCGCTGTTGTCCAGTTTTTTTATGATGGGTTTGCCAACTTCTCCTTCAAGTAACGTTTGATCGTCCTCATCTTTCAGGGTAAAGTGACCTTGTTCGCCTGCAAGTAAAACTAATTCTTTACCGATCAAACTATCCGGTACGGAAAATGTGTCCAGCTGTATTTTTTCGCCGCCCCAAGCATATTGATCCAGTCCGAACAGGGGTGTCGAGACTTGTTGTGTCAGGTTTTTTGCTTGAAAGCGCCGGGCAATGGCTTTGCCAATTATCGGAAAGTATTTAGGTGTGGCAACAATATCCAGATGGAGTTCTTTAACTGCTGCGCCAAGAATTTGGCGTGATTTAATGATTTCTATTTCTGTCAGTGCCAATGGTGGGCTATCCATTAACTCCATTACACCCGACAGCGCATCAAGGGCATTTGATTTTTCTTCAATCTGCACCATGGCATCGGCTTTGTAGCTGGGTATGGTTAGCTGTGTCTTAAATACCCCTAATGCCAGAAAAATCAACGCAACAGAAGCGATTAGATATTTCTCGTTTAAAATAGTGGCTATTAACGCCCCTAAATCAAGATTTTCATCCTCATCATCTTGTTGATTGGGTTGTCTGGGTGTGTCTGATTGTAAATTTGTCATTTTTAGCAGTTTATAGTTGATTTAAACGTTCAATTTTGTTGCCAACAACTTAAGGCAGTGCAATCAGTGTAACTATTCAGTCCCCCTCTTTGAAAAAGAGGGGTTAGGGGAGATTTTATTAGATAAATCCCCCTCAATCCCCCTTTTTCAAAGGGGGGAGGTGAATACTTACCAATCAGCCTGTCTTGAGTCAAGTAAGCTTGCATGCTCATCAAGATGCGGCTAGCCACTTTACACGTGACAAGCAAAAAGACT
>CAIMDR010000666.1 GCA_903839795.1 uncultured Methylococcaceae bacterium
AAAATCGGGATTAAGTTCGGCCAACTGTTCATGCCATTGCTTTAGCGTAGCGGCTACAGAAATACGTAACTCATCAGGGAGTTTATCAAGTTCGGGTTGGAGAGCATTAATAAAAGACATGGGCCGTAGACGAATTCAAAAAACCCATCATACCTAAGTCATGTTATGCAAGCCATAAGAAATACCATGAAGGCAGGAAGTAACTTGTTTTTTTGGGTTAGCTCATATAAGTATTTCTACGTATTGTTTTTTTACCTGAAATCATATATTTTTATCCCCGTTGATCGATTGTTAGAGTATTTTGACTATTCAGTTTAAGTTTAAATGGCTGAGTGGACACTTTCATGGCGGGGCAATCAAACGACTGTGTCAACAACTCCATTAAAGTGTAAACCCAACCTTGCCGATTGATGGTAACTATCCAGTCCCCCTCTTTGAAAAAGAGGGGTTAGGGGAGATTTTATTAGATAAATCCCCCTCAATCCCCCTTTTTCAAAGGGGGAGGTGAATACGATTGATGCTGTTTCATTCTTGGCGTTTGAAAATAACATACTCATTTTTTTCGATTTATTCCTGTGCTTACAGTTCCTGTTGTTTTACCGGGTCATTAAAGGCTGACCGCTAATTAATCTAAAATAGAGGTGTTCGATGTCGTTAAAAACTAAAAACAAAGTCAATTCAGCTTCTAAAACATCAAGAGATATCATATTTCTTCCGGATCGTGATGCCAGAATTGCGGAGCTTGCTTATTACAAGGCCGAAAGCAGAGGTTTCGAGCCGAATCACGAACTTGAGGACTGGCTTGAGGCAGAGCAAGAATTTATTCTGTAGTAAGAAAAAAGACGGCTATTAGGCAACTCGTAAAAAAACACTCCCGGTTCGCATAGCTCCAACAGTCCGGCATGAAAATTTATCCGGTAACCCTCTCCCGTGTTGCCTGACGCTGGTGCGTAAAAACGATAGGATGGGCAGTTACTTCTACGAATGGCCTTACACATAAATCCCGTCAATAAATTTACATCGATGTTTAATAATAATCTGAATAGTTATTGGAGAATGTTATGAACGCTAAAGAAAAAGAAAAAGACTCCGCAAAAAAAACTGACGTAATGCCCCGCACACCCAGCGGAAGCCTGCTTTCCTTTGATGAATTTGATAACTTTTTTGATGATTTTCTTTCTCGCAGATGGCCGCGTCTGTTGGATTTTAATTTTCCTGCCGGATTTGAGAGAGGGCTTCCCAAAATTGATATTCTCGATCACGAGAATGAAATAGAAGTTCAGGCTGCCTTACCCGGCATAAAAAAAGAAGATCTGGATGTAACAATCAATAATCAAACCCTCACCATAAGAACGTCGACCAAAGAAGAAAAAAAGGCAGAGGAAAAAGGCAAATATTTTCGCCGTGAAATATCGCGGGGAGAATTTCAGCGCACGGTATCCTTGCCCGATAATGTCGATGACAGCAACGCCAAAGCCGCTTTTAAAGACGGCATATTGACGATTACGATTCCCAAAACGGAAAAAAGCAAACGCAAAAATATCGAGATTAAATAATGCGGACTTTACTGGTAACTTGCTTCACTCGGGTATTAATTATGAACCATTAATACTCGGGTAAAAACAGGCAGTGTCGGTACTGTTTCTTATAACCCATACCGGGAGCGTTTTGTAGGTCAATTTCAAAGAGCATTAACCTTACCTGGTTCTGCTAATATCCAAAATGACAACCGAACAGGCTCATGGCGTGTTGACCATTACGATTCCAACATACTGATTTTATAAAACAATAAGCGGTGATAGCTAGCCGGTTTAACTGGATAATTATGAAAAATCAAACTAAACATTATGCACTATCGGGTTTATTTATAATATTTCTCAGTTTAATGCCCATAACTAAAGGATTCTCGGAAGAGTTACAACCCCCACAACAAGTTATACAGAGTGTTTCTGACCAAATAAAGCAAAAACTAAAAGATAAAGCCTTTGCCAGTAATTTTTCTCAAGTGACGCAATTTGTTAATGGCGTTATTGATCCCCATACGGATTTCGACAAAATCGCGCCGTTAGTTTTAGGAAAGCATTGGAAAGCAGCAACGACTGTAGAACAGGAGCGTTTTAAACATGAATTTCAGACCTTGTTAGTAAGAACTTACTCAAGAGCCTTTGTGGAATATAACGACTGGTCAATAGATTTATTGCCTCTTGAAATATCAAATGAACCGACAAAAGCCATCGTAAAAACCAAGGTTATGCAACCAGGGCAACAATCTGTTGATGTCAATTACCGGATGTTACTGAGCAGAGGAGAATGGAAAGTTTACGATATTATGATTGATGGCGTCAGTCTGGTAACAAACTACCGCGCCAGCTTTAACGAAGAAATTCAAACGAAAGGTTCATTAAGCGCCGTTATTGATTCGCTGGCTAAACGTAATGCCGAAGCACTGCTACCCAAGGATTCTTAAAGATAAGGCTAGCAATCCAAGTCGGAGCGGATAACGTTTTTTAAAACAACTTCGCTTTATTTCATTTCAGCTTAATCATTAATACCGCATTGGAGATTAAAATGACTGGATATTGGTTTAAGTGTGTGGGTATTTTTATCCTGAGTGTAACCGCTGCTTTTGCCGCGAATGGCCTCCCGAATGATAACTATCGGGGAGCGATGCTTTACGAAAATCATTGCCTGCAATGTCACACCCAACAGATACATTGGCGAGAAAAGAAAATGGTGACTGACTGGAAAAGCCTGATAACCGAAGTAGATCGCTGGCAGCATATTTCCGGACTTGAATGGAGCAAAAGTGACATTGATGCGGTCAGTCGCCATCTGAACGGCCTGTTTTATCATTATCCTTAACGCCAGGTGGTCTGCGCCATGAAAAAAGTAAAACATATTATTTTTTGGATTGTAGCCCTTGGTATTATTTTGCTGTTGTTTTCCAGTCATGTTATAGCCATGTAGTGTCAGAGACTAATACTGCTACCTTAAAACCATAACCCATTGTATTACAATATTAAATGCCAACTTTAATGAGATGAGATAGAATGATTAATGCATTCATTATTCTATACCAGGCTTTAATCATGTC
>CAIMDR010000667.1 GCA_903839795.1 uncultured Methylococcaceae bacterium
AACCTGCAATTCTTCAGCTGCCTTTGTTACTGTCATACCTTCCGGTAGCCATTCCCGTAATACTTCGCCGGGATGTGCGGGGTTGTGCATTCTGCTCATATCAATTACTCCTAGTGGTAGTCCAAATAATCAACCAGTTCGGCATTTTCGCCCTCAAAGGTAAAGGTTAATCTCCAGTTTCCGTTTACAGTTACGGAATAATGCCCATCAAGGTTGCCCGTCAATGGGTGCAACTTCCAGCCAGGGGCATTCATATCATCTGTACGTTTTGCGCTGTCCAAGGTGGTCAGCAATATGCGCAATTTTGCAGCATGGTGCGGCTGTATACCCGCCTTGCTGCCTGTCTCAAAAAAGACCTGCAAGCCCTTATGTCGAAAAGTTCTTATCATGGTTAAATTGTATACCGTTAAGTATCACTTATCAACACAAGTAAATATTGCTAATATACTATTTTACTGGTCAATTATTGGGTGTGGTATTTATTACGAGTTACCTTACTGCTATTTAATTCACCATTAAAGACTCGATATTTTCTTTCTTCGTGTCCTTCGTGTCTTCGTGGTGATATTTTTTTATTCTCTCCAACCGCCTAACCCCGCTTAAAAATCATTAAGGTAATGTCATCATTAAAAGTTTCACTTTGGCAAAACTGTTTTAGATGCGCCAGCAATGCTTCAATGATTTTTTCCGGGGAATAGTGGGCATAGCGAATTAAAAGTTCACTAACGCGTTCTACGCCCAAAAATTCACCGGCCGGATTTTCTGCTTCCGTTAAGCCGTCGGTATAAAGCAGCAACAAATCGCCTTTGCAAAGGGTGATGGTTTTTTCCTCAAAAATAATATTTTTGCGTACGCCCAGTATCATGCCGTCAGCATCAAGCTGTCTGCATTCACTTTGAAAAGGACTCAATAATAAGGGCGGTGGATGCCCCGCATTGGCAAAGCTTAACTGCTGAGTGGTTACATCATATTGCAAATAAAACAAGGTGATAAAGTAGTCCGAATTATTTAAATCCTCAAACAAAAAACTATTCAGTGCTGCGACGGCTTCAGAAGGCTTGCTTAACCGGTTTACTTGTGACCGAAGCGCACTGCGGGCTTCAACCATAAACAGGGCGGGGCCGATAGAATGGCCTGATACATCGGCAATAACCATATCCAGACAGCTTTCATTTCGATAAAAATAATCAAAATAATCGCCGCCAACCTGGTCTGCCGGCAAGCAATAACCGGTGACTTCAAAATGCCCGGATATAATGGGTGCAGAGGGCGACAAGGTGGCTTGAATGCGCTGGGCAATTTTAATTTCACTCTGGGCGATTGCCAGATTAACCTCGGCCTGCCGAATTTTTTGCTCATTTGCTTTTCGGGTCGTAATTTCGTGTATAAAAATACTAAACAGATAAGCATTGCCCAGCTTTAAGGCGGCAATACTGAGTTCAACCGGAAACTCGGAACCATCTCTGCGAATGGCGGTTCGTTCAACCAGTTCATTTAACTGGAAACCAATACCTGTATTCAGAAACAGCTTTAAGGCTTGGCGGTGAGCATCGCGAAACCGTGGCGGAACAATTAACGCTTCAAGCCGTTCACCGATAGCTTCACTACGCAACCAGCCGAACATTTTTTCAGCCTGGTAATTCCAGTCCGTAATAAATCCGTAGGAATCCATAATCACGATAGCACTTAAAGAGCTTTCAATAATAAGTCGGGTGCGTTTTTCGCTTTCTATCAGAGCATCCTCAAAATGCTTTCTGGCGGTAATGTCTCGGTCAACGCCACGCCATTTGAGTAACTTTCCATCTGCGTTAATGATAGGTAATCCGGTTGATTCGGTAAAAACAGGATGTCCGTCTTTATGGCGATAGTGATTAGTCAAGGCATAAAACGGCTGGCGACTGGCTGAATAAGATTGCTGCTCTGCTTGATCTTGGGGCGTTAAAAATTCAGTATAATGTTTGCCAATAACTTCCGTCTGGCTAAAGCCAAGAATTTGGTTAACGGCGGTACTGCTGTAAATAAAATAACCCTGAGGATCTTGCTCCCATAACCATTCGCCGGTCATGTCTGCCATTTGCCGGAATCGTTCTTCACTTTCCCTTAGTGCCGATTCAAACTCCTGGCACTGGAAATTATGTGCTCCAACCTCCAAGGCCATAATTAACGGATTATTTAATTAATTGAAATGATTAATGATGATAAAGAGCCAAAACCTGTTTTACATAATTTTGGGTTTCAGGATAGGGAGGAATGGAATTGTTATAACGGATGACTGCATTTTCACCGGCATTGTAGGCGGCCACAGCAAGATCCAGATTTGGATTAAACAGGGTGATTAAATGTTTTAAATAGCGCGTGCCACCGTCAACATTCTGGTCAGGATCATTGCGGTCAATCACGCCAAAACGCCTTGCTGTCTCAGGCATTAACTGCATTAAACCTACCGCACCCTTGGGTGATTGTGCGCTTGAGTTATAAGCGGATTCTGTTTGAATAACGGCATGAACCAATTTGGCATCGACCTGATGCCGATAGGCGGTCTGTTCAATGATATCTGTATATCTTTTTTTATTGGTGCCCGACCATTCAGGTACTTTTATCGTGTTATTGGTTGGCAAATAGCTGCGGCGTGGCGTTGACTTTATAATGCGCTTATACAGGCTATTTCCTGGTTTATCCGTATAGTACACACGACCGTCATTATCGGTATACTTATAAATATCAGCAAGCACCTCATTTGAGATGCATAACGTTAATAAAATAACGGCAATCCTTATCATTGTTTACCTGCCCTACCTAAGTTACTGATTTAACCACCACTAAATTTGCCGCTTTTACCGCTTTACGCCTGGCCTCATCAATGCTTTCAGCCGTTGCCAAAGCAACACCCATACGTCGTTTTATGTAGGCTTCAGGTTTTCCAAACAATCTAACTTCAGTATCAGGCAC
>CAIMDR010000668.1 GCA_903839795.1 uncultured Methylococcaceae bacterium
ACCAACAACCCGGCCAGCACGCCCACAAAGGACAACAGCATAATGAATTGCGATAATCGCGCTCCCGCTAAAAACATAATACCCATGGCAATAATTAATATCACCACGGCGGAACCAAAATCAGGCTCCATTAACAACAACACGCTAGCCACTGAAAATAAAATTAACGGTTTAATCAAGCCAAATGCGGATTCCCGTATTGATTGCTGATGTCGGGTTACATAACCTGCCATATAAATAACAGAGAAATACTTAACGACTTCTGAAACCTGTATCCGCAAACCGCCTAGCGACAACCAACGAGTACTGCCGTTAACCTTTACCCCAAGACCGGGTATCAGAACAATCACCAGCAATAATAAACCGACTATAAACAACGACTGCCCCGCTTTTTCCCAAACACGGATGGGGGTAAAGGCAACGCATGTCCCTAAAAACAGTCCAAGACCTATATGCAGCGACTGCCTGACCGGATAGTAAAAACTGCTGCCGGTCATTTTTACGCCCAAATGCAATGATGATGACGCCACCATGACATAACCAATGAGCAACAGACTCATCGTCACCACAAGCAACAAAGGGTCAAAATGAAACCGCCCGATGCGTGATGGCTTCGCGCGTTTGTTCATGCCAGCAAGCCCAATACGGCTTTGGAAAATTGATCACCCCTATCTTGATAATTTTTATATTGATCAAGACTGGCGCAGGCTGGCGACAACAAGACACTGTCACCGGCCGTCGCAAGACTGGCGGAAATTTTTACAGCTTCCGCCATGTTTTCGGCCATATAAACGGGCACACAATCATTCAATGCCTGTTTTATCAAGTCCGCATCCTTGCCCATTAAAACGACACTTTTTGCTTTTTCTTTTATGGCCGGTGTCAATTCGTTCATATCAGCACCTTTGGCATCACCGCCAGCAATCAGAATGACTTTGCGCTCATAACCTTCCAATGCGGCAACGCAGGCACCAATATTGGTTGCCTTTGAGTCGTTTACCCAAGTGACGCCACGTATTTCTGCGACACGCTGCATACGGTGATCCAAACCTTTAAATGTTTTCAACGCCTCACATATCGCTTGCTCATCCAAACCTACAGAGACTCCCAAGGCCAATGCCGCCAATGCATTGGCGGCATTATGCCGACCTTCAAGCGGTAATTGCGCCAGTGGCATCAAGCACTGTTTATTGTGCATCAGATACTCGGCATCATCCTGGCGGGCAAGGTAAAAATCAGCGTCTTTTTTTATTGAAAACGTAAACAACCGTCTACCGGCTTCCCGCATCGCCTCAACAACAGGGTCATCAACATTAATAACCATGACGCCGTCACCCCTGAAAATGCTTTGTTTTTCGTGCGCGTAATCGGCCATATCGTTATGCCGGTCAAGATGATCGGCAGAAACATTAAGCACGGTTGCTGCAGCAGCGTTTAATGCCGTGGTTCGTTCGAGCTGAAAGCTTGAAAGCTCCAATACAAACAAGTCCGCCTCCTGCTCCAGTAATTCCAAAGCAGGGATACCCAGATTGCCGCCTACGCCCGCCTTTTTTCCAGCGCATTTGGCCATTTCGCCGACCATGGTGGTAACCGTACTTTTACCGTTTGACCCGGTAATGGCAATAATCGGTACGTTAACCGAACAGGCAAACAAATCAATATCGCTGATGATCTTTGTGCCGTTGGCGACGGCTTTGACAATTGACTTTTCAGTCAGCGCAACCCCGGGACTGACCACCAAATGGGTTGCGACCTTAAAAGCCGCCTCATCAAAACCACCGGTAAAAACAGGGGTATCAGGCAT